>DATHJB010000006.1 GCA_035316325.1 Acidimicrobiales bacterium | reverse complement strand
GTCGACCAGGCGGATCTCGGCGAGGAGCAGGAGGTCGAGCTGCAGGGCAAGCTCGGCACCGACGAGCTCTTCGACGACGATCTCGACCTGCGCATCCCGCGCCCGCCGGTGATCACCGTGATGGGCCACGTCGACCACGGCAAGACCCGCCTGCTCGACACCATCCGCAAGACCAACGTGATCGAGGGCGAGGCGGGTGGCATCACCCAGCACATCGGCGCCTACCAGACCGTGAAGAACGGTCGGCAGATCACCTTCATCGACACCCCGGGCCACGCGGCCTTCACCGCCATGCGCGCCCGTGGTGCCCAGGCCACCGACATCGTCATCCTGGTGGTCGCGGCCGACGACGGCGTCATGCCGCAGACGGTCGAGGCGCTCACCCAGGCCCGGGCCGCCGGCGTGCCGATCGTGGTGGCGATCAACAAGATCGACCGTGAAGAGGCCAACCCCGACCGGGTCAAGCAGCAGCTCAGCGAGTTGGGCCTCGTGCCCACCGACTGGAGCGGCGACACCGAGATGGTGCCGATCTCGGCCCGCCAGAACATCGGCATCGACGACCTGCTCGAGACGGTGCTGCTGGTGGCCGACGTGCAGGACCCGCCGATCGCCGCCAACCCCGACGGCCGCGCCGCCGGCGTGGTGCTCGAGGCCAGCCGCGAGGTCGGCCGAGGCCCGGTCGCCACCATCCTGGTGCAGCGGGGCACGCTGCGGGTCGGTGACCCGCTCGTGGCCGGCGCCGCCTGGGGTCGTGTCCGGGCGCTGATCAACGACCACGGCCAGAACGTCAAGGAAGCCGGGGCGTCGACGCCCGTCCAGGTGCTCGGCCTCAACGAGGTGGCCGACGCCGGTGACCGGTTCGTCGTCGCCCAGGACGAGAAGCTGGCCCGTCAGGTCGCCGAGACCCGTGAGCACTGGCATCGTCTGGCCAGCCTCGGCCGCGAGGCTGCGGTCAACAGCGGTGGCGCCAAGCTGGAAGACATCTTCGACCAGATCAACCGCGGCGAGGTCGCCACGCTCAACCTCATCCTCAAGGCCGACGTGATCGGCTCTCTGGAGGCGTTGACCGAGGCTCTCCGCAAGCTCGAGCGCGACGACGTCAAGCTGTCGTTCGTCGACCGGGCCGTCGGTGGCATCACCCAGAACGACGTGCAGTTCGCGGCCGCGTCGAACGCCACGATCATCGGCTTCAACGTGCGTCCCGACCGCAAGTCGCGGGAGATGGCCGTCGCCGAGGGTGTCGAGATCCGTACCTACGAGATCATCTACCAGGTGCTCGAGGACATCGAGAACGCGATGGTGGGCATGCTCGCCCCCGAGTACGAAGAGGTGGTCACCGGCGAGGCCTCGGTCCGCGAGATCTTCTCCGTGCCTCGGGTCGGCAAGGTGGCCGGCTGCTACGTCACCAACGGCGTCATCACCCGGGGCTCGAAGGTGCGCTTCCTGCGGGAGGGCACGATCATCTGGAAGGGCGAGGTCAGCTCGCTCAAGCGGTTCAAGGAGGATGCACGTGAGGTCCAGACGGGCTTCGAGTGCGGCATCGGCCTGTCCGACTTCCAGGACCTCAAGCAGGGCGACGTCATCGAGACGTTCGAGGAGCGGGAGATCCCCCGCACCTAGCGCCCAGTTGCGCCCGCCAACCACCCTGCGTCCGCCCCGCGCGGTCTCGGCTGCTCCGAGGCGGATAGCTTCCAAGGGTGCACGCGGCTGCGCTGGAGATCGAGCTCTACATCCGGGAGTGCCGCTCGCTGAAGGCCAAGCGGTCGGTCCTGCGACCGATCGTCGACGGTCTGTGGCGGCGCTACCGGGTGTCGGCCTCGGAGGTCGCCCACCAGAACTCCTGGCAGCAGGCCGCGCTGGGCGTGGCGGCGGTCGCCCCGTCTCATGCGCACCTGATCGACGTCCTGAACGAGTGCGAACGGTTCGTCTGGTCCTTCCCCGAGGTAGAGGTGTTGCGGGTGGACCGTCGCTGGATCGAGGAGGAAGATCGTGACCCGTCGACGTAGTCACCGCACCCCCAGCACCCGCGACTTCCCGCGGACGGCACGCCTCAACCAGCTCCTGCAGGAGATCGTGGCGGAGGAGATCGAGCGCATCGAGGACGACCGGCTCGGCTTCTTCACCATCGTCGCCGTCGACGTCGATGCCGACCTGCAGCGGGCCTTCGTCTGGTACTCGGCGATGCGGGCCGACAGCTCGCCCATCCCCGAGGACGACGAGGACCTGGTGGCCGCGCTGGAGGAGCAGCGCAAGCCCCTGAAGGCGGCGATCGGTCGGCAGGCCCGCATCAAGCGCACCCCGGAGCTGGTGTTCCGGGCCGACGAGGTGCGCCAGCAGGCCGACCGGGTGGAGGCGATCCTGCGCGACCTGACGCCCGCACCCGATGCCGACTGACGGCATCGCTCTCGTCGACAAGCCCTCGGGGTGGACGTCGCACGACGTCGTGGCCAAGTCGCGGGGGCTCCTGGGCACCCGCAAGGTGGGCCATGCCGGCACGCTCGACCCGTCGGCCACGGGGCTGCTGGTGCTCGGCGTGGGTCGGGCGACGAGGCTGCTGACGTTCCTGTCGGGGTCGGACAAGACGTACACGGGTGAGGCCGTGCTGGGCGTCGCCACGTCGACGCTCGACGCCGAGGGCGAGGTGACGGGGGAGTGGCCCATGGCGGACCTGGGTCTTCCTGCGGTCCGTGCCGCCGCGGCGGCCCTCACCGGCGACATCCAGCAGGTGCCGCCGATGGTGTCGGCCAAGAAGATCGACGGTCGCCGCCTCTACGAGCTGGCCCGAGCGGGGATCGAGGTGGAGCGACCGCCGGTGCCGGTGCACGTCTCCCGCTTCGACGTCGGTCCTCCGGTCGAGCCGGGAGTCTTCCCCGTCGAGGTGGCCTGCTCGTCGGGCACGTACGTCCGCTCTCTGGTTGCCGACCTGGGGACGGCCCTCGGCGGGGGAGCCCACCTCCGCAACCTCCGCCGCCTCACCGTCGCCCGCTTCGACGTGTCCGAGGCGGTCCCGTTGGAGAAGGTCACCCCCGACGCCGTGCTACCCCCCGCTGCCGCCTTCCGCGGCACCCCCCTCGTCGTCGCCGACGAACCCCTCACGGAGTCGATCCGCCACGGAAAGGTCCTGACCTACGACACCCTCGGCGTGTCCGGCGACGGCCCGTGGCCAGTGGTCGACGCCGACGACACCCTCCTCGCCGTCTACGTCCCCCACCAGGCCACCACCACCAAACCCGCCGTCGTCCTGATCTAGGGGGAGGGGGCGGTAGGGTCGCGCCGTGGAGGGTGATGAACCGCGGATCGCGGAATCGCTCATCGAGCTCATCGGGAACACGCCGCTCGTTCGGCTGGGGCGGGTGGCGGCCGACCTCGAGTGTCGGGTCGTGGCCAAGCTGGAGATGCTGAACCCCGGCGGCAGCGTGAAGGACCGGCCGGCGCTCGCCATGATCGAGCAGGCCGAGCGCGACGGGCTCCTGAAGGCCGGCGGCACCATCGTCGAGCCCACCTCGGGCAACACCGGGGTCGGGCTGGCCATCGTGGCCGCCCAGCGGGGCTACCGCTGCGTCTTCGTGGTGACCGACAAGGTCGCCCCCGAGAAGATCAAGCTGCTCGGGGCCTACGGCGCCGAGGTGGTGGTGTGCCCGGTCGCGGTCGAGCCCGCCGACCCCCGCTCGTACTACTCCGTGGCCGAGCGCCTGGTGAACGACATCCCCGGCGCCTTCCGGCCCAACCAGTACGGCAACGACCAGAACCCCCGGGCCCACGAGCTCACCACCGGCCCGGAGCTGTGGCGCCAGACCGCCGGCCGGCTCACCCACTTCGTCGCCGGCGTCGGCACCGGCGGCACCATCACCGGCGTCGCCCGCTACCTGAAGGCCCAGAACCCCGACGTCCAGATCGTCGGCGCCGACCCTGCCGGCTCGGTGTACTCGGGCGGCTCCGGCCGGCCCTACCTGGTGGAGGGCATCGGCGAGGACTTCTGGCCCAGCACCTACGACCCCGGCCTGGTCGACCGGGTGGTGGCGGTGTCCGACGAGGACAGCTTCCTCATGGCCCGCCGGGTCACCCAGGAGGAGGGCCTGCTGATCGGCGGCTCGGGCGGCACGGCCGTCGCCGCGGCGCTGGAGGTCGGCCGGGAGCTGACCGCCGAGCACCTGGTGGTCGTGCTGATCCCCGACTCCGGCCGGGGCTACCTCTCCCGCGTGTTCGACGACGACTGGATGGCCGGCCACGGCTTCCTCCGCGGGGCCGAGCACCCGGTGGCCGAGGTGCTGGAGGACGTGGTGGCGTCGCGCCAGACCGACGTGCCGCTGCTCGTGTACGCCCGCCCCGAGGACACGGTCCGCCGGGCGATCAACGTGATGCGTGGCCACGGCGTCTCGCAGCTGCCGGTGGCCAAGGGCGAGATGCCGCTGGCCGCCGCCGAGGTGATGGGTTCGGTCGACGAGCTGGTGCTGATGGACCTGACGTTCCGCGCTCCCGAGGTGATGGGCGAACCGGTGGAGAAGGTGATGGGCCCGCCGCTGCCCACGATCGGCATCGGCCAGCCGCTCGCCACCGCGGTGGAGCTGCTCGACCGGGCCAACGCCGTCGTGGTCCTGGCCGGTGGCCGCCCGCACGCCGTCCTCACCCGCACCGACATCCTCACCTACCTGTCCCGGGCCAGCGGCAGCCGATGAGCACCGAGGAACACCAGGAGCAGGGCTTCGAGACTCTGGCCATCCACGCCGGCTCCGAGCCCGACCCGGCCACCGGCGCCGTGGTCCCGCCCATCAGCCTCTCCACCACGTTCGCCCAGCACGGGGTCGCGCAGCACCAGGGCTGGGAGTACGCCCGCAGCGGCAACCCCACCCGGGCCGGCCTCGAAGCCTGCGTCGCCGCGCTCGAAGGCGCCGCCCACGGGTTCGCCTTCGCGTCGGGCCTGGCCGCCGAGGATGCCATCCTCCGGCTCCTCGACGAGGGTGAGGGTGTCGTCCTCGGCGACGACGCCTACGGCGGCACCTACCGGCTCATCCACAAGGTCCACGGCCCCGCCGGCCACCCCTGGCACGCCGTCGACCTGACCGACCCCGCCCGCCTGGCCGACAAGTGGCCCGACGACGCCCGCATGGTCTGGCTGGAGACGCCCACCAACCCGGCGCTGCGCATCGTCGACATCGCCGCCGTCGCCGAGATCGCCCACGACCACGAGGCGATCGTGGTGGTCGACAACACCTTCGCCACGCCCTACCTCACCCGGCCGCTCGGGCACGGGGCCGACGTCGTCGTCCACTCGTCCACCAAGTACCTGGGCGGCCACTCCGACGTGGTCGGCGGCTTCGTCGCCCTCGATCACGACGCCACGGCCGAGCGCATCGGCTTCCTCCAGAACGCGGTCGGGGCGGTGCCGTCACCCTTCGACTGCTACCTGATCCAGCGCGGCGTGAAGACCCTCGCCATCCGGATGGACCGCCAGTGCGCCAACGCCCGAGCCGTCGCCGAGCTGCTCCACAGCCACCCGGCAGTCGACCGGGTCCTGTGGCCCGGCTTCGACGACCACCCCGGCCACGACGTCGCCAAGCGCCAGATGCGCGACTTCGGGGGCATGGTGTCGTTCACCCTCCGCGGCGGCGAGGCCGCGGCGGTCAAGGTCTGCGAGGCCACCCGCCTGTTCACCCTGGCCGAGTCGCTGGGCGCGGTCGAGTCGCTCATCGAGCACCCCGCCCGCATGACGCACGCCTCGGCCGCCGACTCGGCCCTCGCGGTCGACCCGGCGCTCGTGCGGCTCAGCGTCGGCATCGAGTCGATCGACGACCTCACTTCTGACCTGGCAAAAGCTCTGGCCGCGACCCACTAGGGATACGCTCGCCGGTCGATGCACGTGCTCCGGGACCAGTCGGCATGCCCACGGCCCCCGGAGGGGAGTGCGGTCACGATCGGGGCCTACGACGGGGTGCACGTCGGGCACCAGGCGGTGATCACCGAGGTGCACCGCCGCGCCGAGAGCCGGGGCCTGCGCAGCGCCGTCGTCACCTTCGACCGGCACCCGGCGTCGGTCGTCCGACCCGAGTCCGCGCCCAAGCTGCTGACCGACCTCGACCAGAAGCTGGAGCTGCTGGCCGCCACCGGCGTCGACTACTGCCTGGTGGTCACGTTCGACGAGGCGCGCAGCCAGGAGTCGGCCGACGACTTCACCCGCGACGTGCTGGTCGGCTGTCTCAACACGAAGGTCGTGGTCGTCGGCGAGGACTTCCACTTCGGCCACAACCGCACCGGCAACGTCACCCGGCTGACCGAGCTCGGCACCGACCTGGGCTTCGAGGTGCAGGGCATCGACCTGGTCGACGAGAGCGGCGCTCCCACGGGGACGGGCGCCCGGGTGTCGTCCACCCGCATCCGCCGGGCGCTGCTCGCCGGCGACCTGGTCGAGGCCAACACCATGCTGGGCCGGCCCTACGAGGTGCGCGGGGTGGTCGACCACGGCGACGAGCGGGGCCGCGAGCTGGGCTTCCCGACCGCCAACGTCGGCGTGCCCGACGACGTGCTGCTGCCCGCCGACGGCATCTACGCCGGCTGGTACGAGCGGCCCGACCGTACGGTCCACCCGAGCGCCATCAACCTGGGCCGCCGCCCGCAGTTCTACGAGGACGCCCCCTTCAGCCTGCTGGAGGCGCACCTGCTCGACTTCGAGGGCAGCCTCTACGGCGAGGCGGCGAAGGTGCGGTTCGTGGCCCGCCTCCGGGGCGAGGCGAAGTTTCCGACGCTGCAGGACCTGCTCGACCAGATCCAGCGCGACTGCGACGAGGCCCGCCGCATCCTCGAGAAGCCCTGACCGCACGCTCCGAGGCCCGGCGACCGCACACAAGTTCTGGTTCAGCCGGGGTCGGCTGGTAGCATCGTTCGAACGCTCTTGGCCAGGACGCGGTGATCCCCATCACGCGACCGGTCGTGGAGCTGGGTAATCCGTCACCCGATGTAAGGAACAGAACTTTGTCAGACCAGATCGACGCGCTGAAGCCGAGCATCATCTCGGAGCACAAGCTCCACGACTCCGATACCGGCTCACCGGAAGTGCAGATCGCACTGTTGACCAAGCGCATCAACCACCTCAACGAGCACCTCTCGACGCACAAGAAGGATCACCACAGCCGTCAGGGCCTGCTCAAGCTGGTCGGACGCCGTCGTCGCCTGCTCGGCTACGTGCGAGCCAACAACGTCGAACGCTACAGAGCGATCGTCGCCCGCAACGGGCTACGCCGCTGAGGTGACGAGGAGCGGCCCTTCGTGGGCCGCTCCTTCCACATAGAGATTTCACAACAGAAGAAAAGAAGACGGGGCGGCAGCTCCGCCAGCTGCCAGTCGCCAACTCCCGGATCAGAGCCCGGGGGTACGCCGACTGGGAACTGGCCCCCGCCGCCCCCTGATCCGGTGGCAGACGCCGCCGGGAAGGAGAGCGACAGATGGCAGAACCCATCGTCGTATCGGGCCCGATCTCGGAGTCCGACGAGACACTCACGTTCGAGACCGGCAAGCTGGCGTTTCAGAGCCAGGGCGCGGTCGTCGCAACGTTGGCCGGCACCACGGTGCTGGTCACCGCCAACGCCGCCAAGAACACACGCGAAGGCATCGATTTCTTCCCCTTGACGGTCGACGTCGAGGAGCGGATGTACGCCGCGGGACGCATCCCCGGCAGCTTCTTCCGCCGTGAGGGCCGGCCGACCGACCTGGCCATCCTCACCTGTCGCCTGATCGACCGCCCGCTGCGGCCGAGCTTCGCCGACGGGTACCGCAACGAGACCCAGGTCGTGGTCACCGTCATGGGCGTCGACGGCGACAACCCGTACGACGTGCTGTCCATCAACGCCGCCTCGGCCGCGCTGATGGTGTCGGGCATCCCCTTCGAGGGTCCCATCGGCGCCGTGCGCATCGCCTGGTCGCAGGAAGGCGTGTGGATCCCGCACCCCACCTACGAGCAGGGTGACGCCTCCACCTTCGAGCTCATCGTGGCCGGTCGTCAGCTCGACGACGGCGACATCGCCATCATGATGGTCGAGGCCGGTGGCACCGAGAAGGCCTGGGACCACTACCAGGACGGCGCCCCGCACGCGACCGAAGAGGTCATCGCGCAGGGCCTCGAGTCGGCCAAGACCTGGATCCGCGAGTCCATCGAGCTGCAGCGTGAGCTGGCCAAGCAGGCTCAGGCCGCCGGCCAGGTCACCCCGCTCGAGTGGGAGCCCAAGCTCGACTACGAAGACGATGTCTTCGCCCGGGTCGAGGAAGTCGGCGCCGGCCCGCTGGCCGAGGCGTCGAAGATCATCCAGAAGGCCGAGCGCAACGAGGCCACCGACGTCGCCACCAAGGCGATCATCGAGCAGCTCGCCGGGGAGTTCCCCGAGCGTGAGGGCGAGATCAAGCAGGCCGCCCGCTCGGTGGCCAAGAAGGTCATCCGCAAGCGGGTCACCGAAGAGGGCGTGCGCATCGACGGTCGGGCCGCCACCGACCTCCGCCCGGTCTCCGCCGAGGTCGGCATCGTTCCCACGGCGCACGGCTCCGGCCTGTTCCAGCGGGGCGAGACGCAGGTCCTCAACGTGCTCACGCTGGGCATGCCCAAGATGGACCAGTTGCTCGACAACCTGGGCAACAAGGACCGCAAGCGCTACATGCACCACTACAACATGCCGCCGCACGCCAACGGCGAGGTCGGCCGCGTGGGCAGCCCCAAGCGACGCGAGATCGGCCACGGCCTGCTCGCCGAGCGGGCGCTGCTGCCGGTGGTGCCGTCGCAGCAGGAGTTCGCCTACACGCTGCGCCTCGTCTCCGAGGTGCTGGCGTCGAACGGCTCCACCTCGATGGCGTCGGTGTGCGGTTCGACCCTGTCGATGATGGACGGCGGTGTGCCGCTCAAGGCTCCCGTCGCCGGCATCGCCATGGGCCTCATCTTCGCCGAGGGCAAGTACACGACGCTGACCGACATCCTCGGTGCCGAGGACGCGTTCGGCGACATGGACTTCAAGGTCGCCGGCACGGAGGACTTCGTCACCGCGCTGCAGCTCGACACCAAGATCGACGGCCTTCCGGCCGACGTCCTGGCGCAGGCGCTGCAGCAGGCCCGTGAGGCCCGCCTGGAGATCCTCCGGGTGATGCGGGCGACGATCTCCGAGCCCCGTGACGACGTGGGCGAGACCGCTCCGAAGATCATCAACTTCGAGATCCCGCTCGACAAGATCGGCGAGGTCATCGGGCCCAAGGGCAAGGTGATCAACGCCATCACCGCCGAGACGGGCGCCGACGTGAGCGTCGACGACGACGGCATGGTGGGCACGGTGACGATCGGCTCGACCGACCGCACCGCGGTGGAAGAGGCCAAGCGCCAGATCCAGCTGATCCTCAACCCGCCGACCGCCAACGTGGGCCAGACCTACTCGGGTCGCGTCGTGAACATCACCAAGTTCGGTGCGTTCGTGAACATCCTCCCGGGTCGTGACGGCCTGCTGCACATCTCCAAGATCGGTGGCGGCAAGCGCATCAACCGGGTGGAGGACGTGCTCGACCTGGGCGACGAGCTCGAGGTCACCGTCGACGACGTCGACCCCAACGGCAAGGTGTCGCTGAGCCTGGCCAAGGCCATCGACATCCCCGAGGGCAACGGCTCGGGCTCCGGCGGCTCGGGCTCGGGCGGCTCCAGCAGCTCGGGCGGTGGCAGCGCTCCTGTCCCGGCCGACAGCGACGCCGTCAGCTTCGAAGAGGAGTTCGACGCCGAGCTGGCCGGCCAGCTGGGCGACCTCGGTCCTGCCGCAGCCGCCACCGCTGGCGGCGGTGGGGGAGGCCGCTCGGGAGGAAGCGACGAAGACCGTCGTCGTGGCCGGCGGCGGCGTCGCTGAGAACGAACCGATAGTGAGCACCCGAGAATCCCGGCTGTCGAACGGCATCCGGGTCGTGACCGAGACGATGACGGACGTCCGCTCGGTCGCGCTCGGTGTGTGGGTCGGTGTGGGAGCGCGCGACGAGCCCGACGAGCTGTCGGGCGCGTCGCACTTCCTCGAGCACCTGTTGTTCAAGGGCACGCCGACCCGCACCGCCCGCCAGATCGCCGAGGCGATCGAGGCGGTGGGCGGCGACATGAACGCCCACACCGGTCGGGAGTCGACCGCCTACTACACCCGGCTCCCGGCTAAGGACCTCGACCTCGGCCTCGACGTGATGGGCGACGTGCTGACGCAGCCGTCGTTCCGTCCGCACGAGGTCGACTCCGAGCGTCGGGTCATCCTCGAGGAGCTGCTCATGCACCTCGACATGCCCGACTCGATGGTGCACACGCTGATGTCGGAGGCCCTGTTCCCCGACCATCCGCTGGGCCGCGAGGTCGCCGGCACCAAGGAGACGGTCGAGGTGATCAGCCGCGACCAGATCGCCGCCTTCTTCGAGCAGTGGTACCGGGCCAGCAACATGTCGGTGGTCGCCGCCGGCAACCTCGACCACGATCACCTGGTCGACGCCTTCGAGGCGTCGCTCGGTGGCCTCGAACCGGGGGAGCGGCCCGAGCGCCACGCCCCCACGGCCGCGTCCGTCTCGGCTCCGATGGTGCAGGGCAGCGACATCGAGCAGGCCCACGTCGAGCTGGGTTGGCGGGGCATCGACCACGACGACTCCGACCGCTACGCCCTGTCGGTGCTCAACCAGGTGATCGGCGGCGGCATGTCGAGCCGCCTGTTCCAGCAGGTCCGCGAGGAGCGGGGCCTCTGCTACACGGTCTACTCGTGGGCGTCGACGTCGCAGGACGCCGGCTCGGCGGGCATCTACGCGGCGACGAACCCGTCGCGCCTGCGGGAGCTGCTGGGCGTGCTCGACGACGAGATCGCCAAGCTCCTGGCCGGCGGCGTGACCGAGGCCGAGCTGACGCTGGCGCAGGGCTGCCTCGACGGCTCGATGGTCCTGGGGCTGGAGAGCTCGGAGGCCCGGATGGAGCGCCTGGGCTGGGCGTTGTCGCACCGCGACGAGGTCGTGCCCATCGACGAGGAGCTGGCCCGCATCCAGGCCGTCACCGTCGACGACTGCGCCCGCGTCGCCGAGCGCGTCTTCGGCGGCCCCCGCACCCTGGCCGTGATCGGGCCGGTGTCGGAGTCGGATCTCAGCTAGACACGGGTCCCATGGGGGACTCGGGGGAGATCCAGGCCCAGGGGCCGTCCCGGCGCGCGTTCGTCGGTGGTGCGCTCACCGCGGCGGCGACCGTGGGGCTCGGTGGCAAGTCGGCGTGGGCGACGGTGGGCGACGCTCGGGCCCGCGTCCCGGCGGGGATGTTCTCGCTGGGTGTGGCGTCGGGCGACCCGGACGCCGACTCGGTGGTGCTGTGGACCCGCCTGGCGCCGGACCCGCTGAACGGCGGGGGCATGCCGCCGATCGACGTGTCGGTCCACTGGGAGGTGGCCGAGGACGAGCGCTTCCGCCGGGTGGTGCGCCACGGGACCGCCAGCGCCCGCCCTGCGTGGGGCCACTCGGTGCACGTGACCGTCGCCGGCCTGCGGCACGACCGCTGGTACTGGTACCGGTTCCTGTCCGAGGGCCAGGTCAGCCCGGTCGCCCGGGCCCGGACCGCACCGGCCCGCCCGCGGGGTGACGCGCTGCGGTTCCTGTTCGCCTCGTGCCAGAACTGGCAGGCGGGCTTCTACACGGCCTGGGCGCACGCGCCGGCCGAGGAGCCCGACCTCGTCGTCCACCTGGGCGACTACATCTACGAGGGCGGGATCAGCGCGTCGGCGCCCCGGCAGAACAACAGCGGTGAGATCTTCACGCTGGCCGACTACCGGAACCGCTACGCCCTCTACAAGGGCGATCTGCTCCTGCAGGCGGCGCACGCCATGTGCCCGTGGGTGGTCACCTGGGACGACCACGAGGTGGCCAACAACTACACGGGACTCGTCCCGCAGAACCCGGCCGGCGCGGCGACCTTCGCGGCCCGCCGCGCCGCCGCCTACCAGGCCTGGTGGGAGCACCAGCCGGTGCGGCTGCCGAAGCCCGTCGGGCCCGACCTGCAGATCTACCGCCGGGTGCACTGGGGTCGCCTGGCGACCTTCCACGTGCTCGACACCCGGCAGTACCGCAGCGACCAGGTGTGTGGCGAGGGACTCGGACCTGACTGCGCGGAGCGCAGCGACCCGACTCGCACCATGCTCGGCACGAAGCAGGAACGCTGGCTGGGGCGGGGGCTGGCGCGCTCGGAGGCGACGTTCGAAGTGCTGGCCAACCAGGTGGTGATGACGTCGATGCCGATCGGCGGGGCGCTCCGCAGTCCCGACCAGTGGGACGGCTACCCGGTGGCCCGCACCCGCCTGCTCGACCAGCTCCGGGCGGCCGGCACCACCAACCCGGTGGTGCTCACCGGCGACATCCACGCCAGCGGCGTCGGCGTGGTGGTGGACGAGGCGCCGGACGCGCCGGCGGTGGCGACCGAGCTCGTCGGCACGTCGATCACCTCCAGCTTCGACCCGGCGCTGGCGGACATCGCCGAGCAGCTCATCGGCGACCTGCCCCAGATCGAGTGGGTCAACGCCCGTCAGCGGGGCTACGTGCGCTGCGACGTGACGGCGGACGAGCTGGTGGCGCAGTACCGCCTGGTCGACACCGTGCGCGAGCTGACGTCGCCCATCGCCACGGCCACGACCTGGACGGTCGAGGCGGGCAACGTCGCCCCCCATGCCACCTGACCCCTCACCCCCAACCGAAATTGCGTTCGAAAACCCGCTCCATGCGGGCAACCGAACGCAATTTCAGGGGTGGGACGGTAGGCCGACGCCGATCATCGAGTCGCGGGTGACGAGGGCGGCCAGCTCGACCTCGGCGAGGTCGTCGGTGCCGTCGGGGCGGCGGGGGAGCACCAGGTAGCGGATCTCGGCGCTGGAGTCCCACACCCGGACCTCCACGTCGTCGGGTACCTCCAGCCCGAACTCCCGCAGCACAGCGCGGGGCTCGCTCACCACCCGGGCCCGGTAGGGCGGGCTCTTGTACCAGACCGGCGGGATCCCCAGCAGCGGCCACGGGTAGCAGGAGCACAGCGTGCACACGACCACGTTGTGGACCGCGGGCGTGTTCTCGACGGCCACCACGTGCTCGCCCTCCGCGCCACCGATGCCCAGCTCGGCGGCCGCGGCGGTGGCGTCGGCCAGGAGGCGGGCCTTGTACCCGGGGTCGACCCAGGCCCGGGCGACCACCCGGGCACCGTGCAGCGGCCCGAGGTCCTCCAGCTCGTCGACCACGGCATCGAGTGTGTCGGTGCCGATCAGCTCCTTCTCGACCAGCAGGGCTTCGAGGGCTGCAGCCCGGACGTCGGCCGGCGGGTGATCAGAGCTGGTCAAGGTAGGACTCCCACAGGTCGACGACGACGGTGGCGGCTCCGGGCTCGGCATCGTCGCCCCACAGGTCGGCCGGGGTGAAGGCGACGCTGTAGAAGGCCTCGACCCGGGTCTCGCCCTGCACTGCCAGGTCGGGCAGTGGCTGTGCCGGCCGCACGGCGACGACGCGGCCCCGGGCACCGCGCACGTAGCGGGGGCAGCGGGTGTGGCCCTCGGGGTGCAGACGGCGCACCCGCACCTCGTCGTCGACGGCGAATCGGGGCGGCGGTCCCTCGGGGTCGTCCACCGGGAACGGGTGGAACAGGGTGCGGACGAAGGTCGCGGTGCCGGGGTCGGCCCGGGTCGGCACGGGCGCTCCGGCGGCGATCGACGCCTGCTTGGCGGCCAGCTCGTCCCGGTCGATCGCCCCGGCGGCGATCAGCCGGCCCTCGACCGCCGACAGCCAGTGCTCGTAGTACGAGGTGGCGAGGTACTCGGCGTGGCCCATCCGCTCGATCCAGGGCCGGATCGTGCCGCCGGCGGCCGGCACGGCGATCGCCGCCGCGATCGCCAGCCCGTGGGTGCGACCCTCCCAGGGAGCGTGGAAGGACGGTTCGTCGGCTTCGACGACCACCGGGCCGAAGCCCTGCATCCCACCGAGGTCATGGATCCCGTCCACGTCCCCGGACACTACCCACCGACCACCCCGCCGCCGCCCCAAGCGGTCTCGGGCTACGCCGAGGCCATCTAGCCTCTTGGCCCTTATGACGATCCGAGTAGCGGTGTTCGGGGCGGGCGGCCAGATGGGACGGACGGTGTGCAGCGCGGTGGTCGAGGACCCCGAGCTGGAGCTGGTGGGCGCCGTCGACCCGGGTGCCGCCGGCGAGGTGGTCCAGGGCATCACCGTCGACTCCGCTGCGTCCGCCCTCGCCGAGCGGGGGGTCGACGTGATGGTCGACTTCACCCACGTCGACGCCGCCCGCGCCAACCTGGCCTGGGCCGCGGCGGCGAACGTCCACGCCGTGGTGGGCACCACCGGGTTCACCGACGACGACCTCGACCGCCTGCGGCAGGACTTCGCCGCCAGCAACTGCCTGGTCGCCCCCAACTTCGCCATCGGCGCGGTGCTGATGATGCGGTTCGCCGAGCTGGCGGCACCGTGGTTCGACAGCGCCGAGGTGATCGAGCTGCACCACGACCGCAAGGTCGACGCACCGTCGGGCACGGCCACCCGCACGGTCGAGCGGATGGCGGCGGCTTCGGGCGACTGGATCGCCGATCCCACCCGCAAGGAGATCCTGCCGGGTGCCCGGGGCGCCACGGGACCGGGCGGCATCCACGTGCACTCGGTACGGCTGCGGGGCCTGGTCGCCCACCAGGAGGTGCTGCTCGGCACCACCGGGCAGTCGCTCACCATCCGCCACGACAGCTACGACCGCTCCAGCTTCATGCCCGGCGTGGTGCTGGCGGCGAAGCGGATCGCCGACCTCCCCGGCCTCACCGTCGGCCTCGACGGACTCCTCGGTCTCTGAGCGAGGCCGGGCCAGGACGCCGGGACTAACATCTGACGCGCCGTCAGATCCGGGGGAAGAGACAGATGCTGCAGGGTGCCAACGTCTGGGAGCTGATCACGAGGCGGGCCGAGGCGACGCCTGACGCCGACTTCGCCATCGACCAGGACGGCCGCCACCTCACGTTCGGCGACTTCCGCGACCGCAGCGAGCGCGTCGCCGCCGGCCTGGCCGCCCGGGGCGTGGGCGAAGGCACCGTCGTGTCGTGGCAGCTGCCGACCTGGATCGACTCGATGGTGCTCATGGGCGCCCTGCGGCGGCTCGGCGCGGTGCAGAACCCGATCCTGCCGATCTACCGGGAGCGCGAGGTCGGCTTCGTCGTCCAGGAGGCCGAGCCGGCGTTCCTGGTGGTCCCGTCCACGTGGCGGGGCTTCGACTTCGGCGCCATGGCGGAGGAGCTGACCGCCGGCACGGGCACCGAGGTGCTGCTGCTCGACGCCGAGCACCCGTTGCCCGAGGGCGACCCGGCCACGCTGCCGCCCGCACCCACCGACGACATGGACAGCCCCGACGCCCCCGTCCGCTGGCTGTACTACACGTCGGGCACCACGGCGTCGCCCAAGGGCGCCCGCCACACCGACCTGGCGCTGCGCGCCGCGTCGGTGGGCATGTCGGAGCGCCTCGGCCTGCGGGAGGACGACCGCTTCGCCCTGGTCTTCCCCTTCACCCACATCGCCGGGTCGCTGTACGTCTACGCCTCCATGGCCTACGGGCTCACGTTCATCCTCGACGAGGCGTTCGACCCCAACACCACCATCGACCTGCTGCGCCGGGAGAACGTGACCCGGGCCGGGGCGGGCACGTTCTTCCACCAGGTGTACCTGAAGGCCCAGCAGGACCTGCCCGCGGGGGAGAAGCTGTTCCCGCACGTGCGGTCGTTCCCGGGCGGCGGGGCGCCGAAGCCACCCCAGCTCCACTACGACATCGTGGCCGCGTTCGGCGCCGGCGTCGTGTCGGGCTACGGCATGACCGAGGCGCCGATCATCACCATGAACGACGGCACCGCCTCCGACGAGGTGCTCGCCAACACCGAGGGCCCGCCGGTGATGGGCACGACGGTGCGGCTCGTCACCCTCGACGGGCGCGTGGCCGCGGTCGGCGAGGAGGGCGAGATCCGGGTGAAGGGCCAGCAGGTCACCAAGGGCTACCTCGACCCCAAGCTCGACGTGGACGCCTTCGACGAGGACGGCTGGTTCCGCACCGGTGACCTGGGCATCCAGGACGCCGAGGGCAACGTCGCCATCACCGGCCGCCTCAAGGACGTGATCATCCGGAAGGGCGAGAACATCTCGGCCAAGGAGGTCGAGGACCTGCTGTTCACGCACCCCCGCGTGGCGGACGTCGCCGTGGTCGGGCTGCCGGACGCCGAGCGTGGCGAGCTGGCCTGCGCCGTCGTCGTGCCGGCCGAGGGGGCCGACGACCTGGCGCTCGGCGAGCTGACCGAGCACCTCGTCGGGGCGGGGGTCATCACCCGGAAGTTGCCCGAGCGCCTCGAGCTGGTCGACGCCCTGCCACGCAACCCCTCCGGCAAGATCCTCAAGTTCGAGCTGCAGAAGCGCTTCGGTGCCTCTGCGTGAGCGCACGTCCGCGCTGCCCGTGAGATCGGGCGTGCGGAGGTGGCCCGGACGTGGGATAGTCGGTTGAGCGCTGGGCCTGTTACCGTCGGTTAATTTACGAGTGCCACACGCTGGGGCCACGGCGCCGAATCGACGAGTGCGGCAGAGTGCATGGGGGGAGAGGACATGGGGGCCTACGGGGGTCGACGCCCGGCAGCCAAGCTGGGGTTGTGGTGGGGCTATCTACCGCTTGTGCTGGTGTCCAGCCTGGTGGTCGCGATGGTGGTCTTCGTCCCGAGCGAGGTGCCCGAGGGTGGCGCCAACGCCGACGGGGGCCCGACCGTCAACACCGACGGGCAGACCGCGTCGGGCTTCGGCGACACCGTCACCGCGTGCACCGACCGTGAGAAGCAGGTGGAGGGCGACGGCTACTCGCCCCCGTGCTTCCAGTTCGCGGCGGGTGCCGACAACGGGGGCGCGACGTCGCCGGGGGTGACCGCCGACACGATCACCATCACCTACCGGATGCTCGCCGACGGCAACCTCCTCCAGATCCTCGCCAACTACCTGCAGGTGCCGTTCGACGACCCGCCCGAGCGGTTGGCGGCGACCGCCGAGGGCCTGGTCGACTACTTCAACGAGCACTACGAGTTCTACGGCCGCAAGCTGGAGTTCAAGCTGGTGGAGGGCGGGGGGAGCCTCGTCACCGAGTTCACCGGCGGTGGCCAGGAGAACGCCGGCGCCGACGCCATCAAGGCCACCGAGGCGGGCGCGTTCGCCGACATGACCGGCCTGACCCAGCCCTACGCCGAGGCCCTCCAGCGCCAGGAGGTCATCAGCACCGGCGCGCCCTACATGTCGCGCGAGTGGTTCGCCGACAAGCGGCCCTTCGCCTGGAGCAACTTCCCCGACTGCTCGATCGCCTCCGAGGTGTCGGCCGAGGTGGGCGTGAAGGGCGTGATCGGCCGCCCCGCCGACTACGCCGGCGGCGACCTCGCGGGCCGCACCCGCACCCTCGGCATCGTGGTGCCCGACAACCTCGAGTACCAGCAGTGCCGCGACTCCGCGGTGACGTACATCGAGGACGCCGGTCTCGACGTCGCCTTCAACGCCAGCTACGTGCTCGACCTGAACACGATCACCACCCAGGCCGACTCGATCATCTCGCAGCTCAAGGACAAGGGCATCACGTCGGTCGCCTGCGGTTGCGACCCGCTCATGGTCGCGGCGCTGGTCGCGAAGGCCGACGAGGTGGACTACCACCCGGAGTGGCTGATCATCGGCGTCGGCTTCGTCGACCTCGACCTGGTCGGCCAGATGATCTCCCAGCAGGCCCCCGACCAGTGGTCCCACGCCTTCGGCGCCAGCCCCTGGGGCGCCCAGCAGGCGATCGAGGACGGCGCCGGCTTCAAGGCGCTGCAGTCGGTGCATCCCGAGGTCGAGCCGTCGAAGCTGACCGAGATCCTCTACTACCAGCTCTACCAGCTGGTGATCGGCATCCAGATGGCCGGGCCCGAGCTGACGCCGCAGAACTTCGAGACCGGCATGTTCTCCTACCCGGAGGGCACCGGACCGGCGGGTAGCTGGGACTACGGGCCGGACTCGTACACCGGCGTCGTCGACGCCCGCCTCGTCTGGTGGGACCCGGAGCGGCCCTCGCTGTTCAACGGCGAGCCCGGCGCCTACGTCGACACCGGCACCCGCTACCGCCACGGCGAGTTCCCCGAAGGCGAGCTGGAGGTCTTCCAGTGAGCATCGACGGGCCGCTCAGCAGCCTGTCGGATCCCTCGGCACCGCGGCCCTTCGGTCCCGACACCGGGAACCGGCTCTGGAACGAGGAGACGGTCCGGCCCGGTCCGATCATCGCGGCGATCGCCGCCCTGACCGTGGTCGTGCTCACCCAGCTGTTCCCCGACGCCTACCCGCTGGGACGGGTGCTCAAGGGCGCGGTGTTCGGCACCGGCGCCGGCCTGATGGCGGTGGGCCTGGTCCTGACCTACCGCACCACCCGCATCGTCAACTTCGCCTACGGCGCCATGGGCACGTTCGGGGCCGGCGTCGCGGTGGGGCTCAAGCTGGGCAGGGACGTGCCGTGGACGATCGCGGTGCCCGTCGGCGTCGTCTCCGGCATCGCCGTGGGCGCCCTCGTCGAGCGCCTGGTCATCCGCCGCTTCGCCCACGCGCCCCGGCTGCTGCTGACGGTGGCGACGATCGGCCTGGCCCAGCTGCTGGGCGGCCTGGGCGTCAAGATCCCGGACTGGTTCGCGGTCCCGGTCGTGATCCCCGGCTTCCGCACGGGCCTGAGCGAGAGCACCTGGAGCGTCGGCGAGTCGTCGTTCAACGGCAACGACCTGGCGCTCCTGGCGATCGTGCCGGTGCTGCTCGGCGGCCTCAGCTGGTTCCTGTACCGCACCGAGGCCGGCATGGCCGTGCGCGGCATGTCGGAGAACATGGACCGGGCGCGCCTGCTGGGCATCCCGGTGAACCAGCTGTCGCTGCTGCTGTGGTCGATGACCGGTGGCGTCGCCGCGGTCACCGTCATCCTGCAGGCGCCCAACAAGGGCCTGCCGCTCGACGCCAGCGCCGGCCCCACGATCCTGCTACCGGCCCTGGCCGCCGCCGTGGTGAGCGGTATGCGGTCGCTGCCGGGGGCGTTCGCGGCGGGCGTCGGCCTCGGGGTGCTGGAGCAGCTGATGCGGTGGAACTTCCCCGACGAGGCGGCGCTGACCGACGTGACGTTCCTGGTCGTGATCATCCTGGCGCTGCTGCTGCAGCGGAGGACCACCAGCCGGGCGCTGCTGGCCGACGACTCGTCGTGGAGCACCATGTCCGTGCAGCACAAGCTGCCCAAGGCGCTGTCCGCCCTGCCCGAGCTGCGCTTCGCCCGCATCGCCGGGTTCGTCGGGATTGGTGTGTTGTTCGTGGTGCTGCCGTTCGTCGTCAGTGATTCGCAGACCAACCGGGCCACCATCGCGCTGGTCTACGCGCTCGCCGCGCTGTCGCTGGTGATCCTCACCGGCTGGGGCGGCGTCGTCTCCCTCGGCCAGGTCGCCATCGTCGGCGTCGGCGGGATCCTCGCCGCCAACCTGCTCGCCGACCGCAACACCGACATGTTCCTGATCCTCGGTGCCTGTGCCGTGGCCGGCGGTCTGGTGGCGTTGATCATCGGGCTGCCGGCGCTGCGCGTGTCCGGGCAGTTCCTGGCCGTGACGACGTTGGCGTTCGCGGTCGCGGCCGACAACTACTTCTTCAACCCGTCGAACAACCCCTCGTGGTTCCCGACGAACTTCGACCGGCCGGAGCTGTGGGGCGCCGTCGACCTCACGAACGGCAACAAGGTCTCGCTGCTGGGGCTCGACATCGACCTCAGCGGGGAGCACCTGCTCTACTACCTCACCCTCGGGGTGCTGGTGGTGGGGATGATCCTCGTTGCCAACCTGCGGCGGGCCCGCTCCGGGCGGATCATCGCCGCCGCCCGCGACAACGAGCGGGCCGTGTCGGCCGTCGGGGTGAACACCACCGAGGCCCGGCTGGCCGGTTTCGTGTTCGCCGGCATGTTCGCCGGGATGGCGGGGGCCCTCCACGCCGTGACCCTGCGCGGCGTCGGCGCCCAGACCTACCCGTCGTCCACCAGCATGCTGCTGTTCTCGATGGTGGTCATCGGCGGCGCCGCGTCGATCGGCGGCGCGCTCTCCGGTGTGCTGCTCGTCTACTGGCTGGGCTACCTGTTCCCCGAGCTGCAGCTGCTGATCACCGGCGTGGGCCTCCTGGTGATCCTGATGTTGCTGCCCAACGGGTTGGGCGGGACGTTCGAGGCCCTCCGCGACCGGTTCGCCCGATCGGTCGCCCGGCGCCGGGGCGTCGTCCTCATGGATGATCTGGCGACCGTCGACCAGCCGCTCGACCACGTCCACATCGACACCGGCGAGACGCCGCAGATCGGTGGCGGAGGGGGGCACGGCGCCACGTTGCTGTCGTGCGAGCGGGTGGAGTCGTCGTACGGCTCGCTGCAGGTGCTGTTCGGCATCGACACCGTGGTGGGCGACGGCGAGCTGCTGGCCCTGCTGGGCACCAACGGCGCCGGCAAGTCGACGCTGCTGCGCTCGATCAGCGGCCTGCTGCCGCCCGACAACGGTCGCATCACCTTCGACGGCCACGACATCACCGGCATGTCCGCCGAGCGCATCGCCCAGCTGGGCCTGTCGCTCATGCCGGGTGGGCGGGGCGTCTTCCCGACCCTCACGGTGGCCGACAACCTGCGGCTCGCCTCGTGGATGCTGCGGCATCGGCGCAAGGAGGCCACGGCGGCCCGGGAGCAGGCCATACAGCTGTTCCCGATCCTGAAGGAGCGCTGGGACCAGATGGCCGGCGACCTCTCCGGCGGCGAGCAGCAGCAGCTGTCGCTGGCGATGGCGTTCGTCACCCGGCCCAAGCTGCTGTGCATCGACGAGCTGTCGCTCGGTCTGGCGCCGACCGTGGTGGGCCAGCTGGTCGACAAGGTGAAGGAGATCCACCGCTCCGGCACGTCGATCGTGGTGGTGGAGCAGTCGGTCAACGTGGCGCTGCTGCTGGCAGAGCGGGCCGTGTTCCTGGAGAAGGGGCAGGTGCGGTTCCGGGGCCCGACCGCCGGACTGATGGACCGGCCCGACGTGCTGCGGGCCGTGTTCCTGGGCGGCGGCGACAACCTGACGCACCAGCACGACGACCGACCGGCGGACCGACCGTCGCGGGGCGTCGCACTGGAGTGCCGCGGGCTCACGAAGCGCTTCGGCGGCATCACGGCGGTCAACCAGGTCGACCTGGTGGTGCCCCCGGCCACGATCGTCGGCCTGGTGGGCCACAACGGCGCCGGGAAGACGACGCTGTTCGACGTCCTGACGGGGTATCTGCCGGCCGACGGCGGGCGGGTGCTGCTGGGTGGGCGTGACGTCACGCAGCGGCCACCGCATCGACGGGCGATCGCCCAGCTGGGGCGGTCGTTCCAGGAGGCGAAGCTGTACCCCTCGTTGACGGTGGCGGAGTCTCTGGAGGTGGCGTTGGAGTGCCACCTGCCGAACCGGGATCCCCTGGCTGCTGCTCTGCGCCTGCCGGCGTCGACCTCGTCGGAGCGTGCCGCCGCCCGGCGGGCCGACGAGCTCATCGAGATCCTGGGCATGGGCGCCTACCGCGACCGCCCGACCGGCGAGCTGTCCACCGGTACCCGGCGCATCGTGGAGCTGGGGTGCCTGCTGGCGCACAACCCGGCGGTGGTCCTGCTGGACGAGCCGTCGGCGGGTGTCGCCCAACGTGAGACCGAGGCCCTGGGTCCGATGCTGCGCCGGGTACAGGCGGCGACGGGCTGCTCGCTGGTGATCATCGAGCACGACATGTCGCTGCTGAGCTCCATCTGCGACGCCCTGGTCGCCTTGGAGCAGGGCTCCGTCATCGCCTGGGGCGCCCCCGACGACGTCCTCGCCGACCACCGGGTGGTCTCCTCGTACCTCGGCACCGACAACGAGGTCGTCCACCGCACCGGCCCCCGCCGCGGCTGGGCCGCCAGCCCGTAGGCGTACCGGAGCGCGCGCTGGGCAACTCCGGTGCGACGTGGCAGGATCGAGCTGGTGACCAGCAGTTCGGCCTCGGAGCAGCGCTTGCGCGACCTCGCGCTGCTGCGCCGCGTCCGCGACCGGATGGACCGGGAGTACGCGCAGCCGCTCGACGTCGAGGCGCTCGCCCGCGGCGCGCACATGTCGGCCGGGCACCTGAGCCGCCAGTTCCGGATCGCCTATGGCGAGTCGCCGTACAGCTACCTGATGACGCGGCGCATCGAGCGCGCGATGGCGCTGCTGCGTCGGGGCGACCTCAGCGTCACCGACGTCTGCTGGGCGGTCGGCTGCGCTTCGCTGGGCACCTTCAGCACCCGCTTCACCGAACTGGTCGGTATGTCGCCCAGCGCCTACCGGCGCAACGCAGCGGACGCGACGGCGGGAATGCCACCGTGCGTGGCAAAACGGGTGACCAAACCGGTCAGGAATCGAGAAGCGAAGGTCGCCGAGCCCCACGTAGCGTGACCGTCATGGACATCACCATTCACCAGGCCTACCTCCCGCACGACGACCCGGACGCCGCCCTGGCCTTCTACCGCGACACCCTCGGCTTCGAGGTCCGCAACGACGTCGGGTACGAGGGGATGCGGTGGATCACGGTCGGTCCCGCCGACCAGCCTGGCATGGCCATCGTCCTGCACCCGCCGGCCGCCGATCCCGGCATCACCGACGACGAGCGCCGCGTCATCACCGAGATGATGGCCAAGGGCACCTACGCCAGCATCAACCTGGCCACCGACGACCTCGACGGCACCTTCGAGCGGCTGCAGGCCGGCGAGGCCGAGGTCGTCCAGGAGCCGACCGAGCAGCCGTACGGGGTGCGCGACTGCGCCTTCCGCGATCCCGCGGGCAACATGGTCCGCATCCAGGAGCTGCGCTGAGCCGTCCAGCGTTCGCCGTCACCCCGCACGCCGCACCTGGTGCCGCTGTCCTTCAGAGGAGCGGGGTGACAGGTTCGCCGCGTGCAACCGCCCGACACATGGAGACACGATGAGCAAGGCCACGAAGACGGACGAGCGGTCGCCTGAGCAGCACGCTGCCGACAGCCACGACCTGATCCGCGTGCACGGCGCGCGCGTGAACAACCTCAAGGACGTCAGCATCGAGCTCCCGAAGCGCCGGCTGACGGTGTTCACCGGCGTCTCCGGCTCGGGCAAGAGCTCACTGGTGTTCGGCACGATCACGGCGGAGCCGCAGCGGCTGATCAACGAGACCTACAGCTCCTTCGTCCAGGGCTTCATGCCCACGATGGCACGGCCCGAGGTCGACGTGCTCGAAGGGCTGACCACCGCGATCCTCGTCGACCAGCAGCGGATGGGGGGTGACGTCCGCTCCACGGTCGGCACCGCCACCGACGCCAACGCGATGCTGCGCATCCTCTTCAGCCGGCTGGGGAAGCCGCACGTCGGCTCACCCCAGGCGTTCTCCTTCAACGTGGCGTCCATCTCGGGGGCAGGGGCGGTCACCCTCCAGCGCGGCGGTACCACCACGAAGGAGAAGCGGACCTTCAGCATCACCGGCGGCATGTGCCCCCGGTGCGAGGGCCGCGGCTCGGTGTCCGACATCGACCTCACCCAGCTCTACGACGACTCCAAGTCGCTGTCCGATGGTGCGTTCACCATCCCCGGCTGGAAGTCGGACAGCTTCTGGACGGTGCGGGTCTACGCCGAGTCGGGCTTCGTCGACCCCGAGAAGCCGATCCGCAAGTACACCAAGAAGGAGCTCCAGGACTTCCTCTACAAGGAGCCGGTCAAGGTGAAGGTCGACGGCGTCAACCTCACCTACGAGGGGCTGATCCCGAAGATCCAGAAGTCGTTCCTCTCCAAGGACGTCGACTCGCTGCAGCCGCACATCCGGGCGTTCGTGGAGCGGGCGGTGACGTTCGCCACCTGTCCCGAGTGCGGCGGCACCCGGCTGAGCGAGGCGGCCCGATCGTCGAAGATCGAGGGGATCAACATCGGCGACGCCTGCGCGATGGAGATCAGGGACCTGGCCGAGTGGGTGCGCGACCTCGACGAGCCGTCGGTGGCGCCGCTGCTGGCCACGCTGGGGCAGACCCTCGACTCGTTCGTGGAGATCGGGCTGGGCTACCTGTCGCTCGACCGGTCGTCGGGCACGCTGTCGGGCGGCGAGGCCCAGCGCACCAAGATGATCCGCCACCTCGGGTCGTCGCTCACCGACACCACCTACGTCTTCGACGAGCCCACCGTCGGGCTGCACCCCCACGACATCGAGCGGATGAACAACCTGCTGCTGCAGCTGCGCGACAAGGGCAACACCGTGCTGGTCGTGGAGCACAAGCCGGAGACGATCGCGATCGCCGACCATGCCGTCGACCTCGGCCCCGGCGCCGGCCCGGCCGGTGGCGAGGTGGTGTTCGAGGGGACCGTCGAGGGGCTGCGGGCCAGCGACACGCTCACCGGCCGGCACCTCGACGACCGGGCCCAGCTCAAGGACGAGACCCGGAAGCCGACCGGCGCCCTGGAGATCCGGGGCGCCAGCACCCACAACCTGCAGGACGTCGACGTCGACATCCCGCTCGGTGTGCTGGTGGTGGTGACCGGCGTGGCCGGGTCGGGGAAGAGCTCGCTGATCCACGGCTCCGTGTCGGGCCAGGACGGCGTGGTGGCGATCGACCAGGCCCCGATCAAGGGCTCGCGGCGCAGCAACCCGGCGACGTACACCGGGCTGCTCGACCCGATCCGCAAGGCGTTCGCGAAGGCCAACGGCGTGAAGCCGGCGCTGTTCAGCGCCAACTCCGAGGGTGCCTGCCCCAACTGCAACGGCGCCGGCGTCATCTACACCGACCTGGCGGTGATGGCCAGCGTCGCCACCACCTGCGAGGTGTGCGAGGGGAAGCGGTTCCAGGCCGAGGTCCTCGAGTACGAGTTCGGGGGGAAGGACATCGACGAGGTGCTGGCGATGCCGGTCGCCGAGGCCGAGGAGTTCTTCGGCGACGGTGAGGCGAAGACGCCGGCCGCGCACAAGATCCTCGACCGGCTCGTCGACGTCGGCCTCGGCTACCTCAGCATCGGCCAGCCGCTCACCACGCTGTCCGGCGGCGAGCGGCAGCGGCTGAAGCTGGCCATCCACATGGCCGAGAAGGGCGAGGTCTACGTCCTGGACGAGCCGACCACCGGCCTCCACCTGGCCAACGTCGAGCACCTGCTCGGCCTCCTGGACCAGCTGGTCGACGCCGGCAAGTCGGTCATCGTCATCGAGCACCACCAGGCGGTGATGGCGCACGCCGACTGGATCATCGACCTCGGTCCCGGTGCCGGCCACGACGGCGGCAAGGTCGTGTTCGAGGGCCCACCCGCCGACCTCGTCGCCGCCCGCTCCACCCTCACCGGCGAGCACCTCGCGGCCTACGTCGGCACCTGACCGCGGCCCGGGCTGTACGCACGGTGGCATTGCTGCGGGCACGTGACGACCCATGACCACCGCCAACCGCTACGTGGGTCGCGCTAGCTCTCGGCCCACCGCTTCTTGACCTCGTCGGTGATCTCCGCCACCTCGGCCGCCGGCTCCGTGATGCGGCCCAGGTTGCCGAACGGGTCGCGGAAGCCGCAGTCGATGCCGTAGGGCTGCTGGGTCGGCTCGTCGGTGAGCTCCACACCCTTGGCCTTGAGCTCCTCGTAGGTTCGGCGGCAGTCGTCGGTCGTGAGGATGAGCGACAGGCCCAGGGCGCCCTTGGTGACCAGATCACGGACCTGGGCCGCGACCTCGTCCGTCATCGTCGGCGGGCCGGGCTTCTGCAGCAGGATCTGGTGATCGGGGTTCCCCGGCACGTTGACCGTGAGCCAGCGCATGAAGCCGAGGTCGACGTCGGCACCGACCTCGAGGCCGAGCTTGCCTGCGTAGAAGTCGACCGCTTCGTCCTGGTCGAGCACGAAGATGCCGGAGTGGCTGATGCTGTTGAACATGGCGGCGACCCTAGGCAGGCGCCCGGACCGCGACTTCTCCGAAACTGCTCGGTCGGGCCCAGCTCATCGTGAAGCAGGTCGGCACCGGGTACGGCTTCGGCGCCTGCTGGCGGAAGCCCGACGGTGACAGGCCCACGATGTCCCGGAAGGTTCTGCTGAACGTGCCGAGGCTCGAGAAGCCGACGGCGAAGCAGATCTCGGTCACGCTGTGGTCGGTGTTGCGGAGCAGGGCCATGGCTCGCTCCACCCGCCGGCGCTGGAGGTAGCGGTGGGGTGTCTCGCCGAAGGTGGCCCGGAAGGTGCGGATGAAGTGCGCCTCGGAGACCAGCGCGATGCGGGCCAGGGTGGGGATGGCCAGCGGCCGGGCGTAGTCGCGGTCGATGGCGTCGCGGGCCCGCAGCATCCAGCGGTTGCGCTCCTCGTTCGACCCGCCAGGGATCGCCGCAGCAGCCATAGCCCGAGCCTAGG
>DATHJB010000005.1 GCA_035316325.1 Acidimicrobiales bacterium | reverse complement strand
CATCGGCCGGCGGCGTCAGGGGGACGACCTCCAGCGTGGCCGTGGCGAACGAGACGTCCTGGCGCTCGACGTCGCCCTCGCCCCACAGGGCCGCGGCCCGGGCGGTGACGGCGTCGACGACCTCGGCCATCGTCACGCGGTGGCCCTCGTCGGCCAGCGACGTGACAGCCTTGTCGGGGATGCCGCAGGGGACGATGTGACCCCAGTAGGCCATGTCGGGAGCGACGTTGAGGGCGAAGCCGTGCATCGACCGCCCCCGCACCAGCCGCACGCCGATGGCGCAGATCTTGCGCGGGTTCTCGCCGTCGGGATCGACCCAGACGCCCGGGTAGTCGGGCAGGCGGCCGACATCGGGCAGTCCCAAGTCACCCAGCACGTCGATCACCAGCTGCTCCACCGTCCGCACGTAGGCGACCGTGTCGGCCATGCCCGTGCGGGTGGCCGAGTGCTTCCCCGGCAGCGACAGGATCGGGTACCCGACCAGCTGGCCGGGGCCGTGGTAGGTGACGTCGCCGCCCCGGTCGGCCCGCACCAGCTCGGCGCCGACCTCGGCCGGTGGCACCAGGACGTGGCGCAGGTCGGCCCGCACGCCCAGCGTGTAGACGTGCGGGTGCTCCAGCAGCAGCAGATGATCGTCGGGCCCGGCCGCCGCCGCGCCGCCCGCGTGCAGCGCCCGCTGCACGGCCCAGGCGTCGCGGTACGACACCTTCCCCAGCCACCGCACCCGCAGCGTCATGTCACGCCAGCTCAGCAGCCCAGTCGCGGGTCTCGAGGATCTCCCGCACCCGGTTGATGAAGGCCGCGGCGTAGGCGCCGTCGAAGGCCCGGTGGTCCCACGTGAGCGTGAGGTTGCCGGTGGAGTGGATGGCGATGCCCTCGCTGCCGTCGGGCAGGTCGACCACCACCGGCCGGCGCTTCACCGCATCGGTGGAGATGATCGCCACCTGCGGCTGGTTGATCACCGGCAGGGTGAGCGTGGTGCCGAACGGGCCCGGGTTGGTGATCGTGAACGTGCCGCCGGCGATGTCGTCGGGCGACAGCTGCTTCGACCGCGCCCGGTGCGCCAGGTCGGACACCTCACGGGCGATGGCCCGCAGGCGCTTGCCCTCGGCTTCGTGGATGACCGGCACCATCAGACCCTTGAAGTCGAGGTCGACGGCGATGCCGAGGTTCACGTAGTTGTGGACGATCAGCTCGTTCTCGCCGAACGACGAGTTGACCTGGGGGAACTCCCGGACGGCGTCGATGATCGCCCGGCTGATGAAGGGCAGGTAGGTGAGGCTGAAGCCCTCCGCCGCCTTCCATTCGCCCTTGGCCGCCGAGCGCACCCGCTCGATCGACTCGAAGTCGACCTCGATCGAGGCGTACACGTGGGCCGACGTCGCCTTGGAGCGCACCATGTGCTCGGCGGTGCGGCGGCGGATGTTGGTGTGCGGGATCGTGGTGTCGCGCTCGCCCGCCACCGCCATGGGCTGCGGAGCCGGTGCCGGGGCACGCGTCGCGGTCTCGGCCGGCGAGGTGGCGGCGGCCGGAGCGGCTGCGGGGGCCGACGCAGCGACACGGCGGGCACCACCGCTGTCGATGGCGGTGAGGACGTCGCCCCGGGTGATGCGACCACCGGGACCGGTGCCCGCGATCTGGCCGGGGTCGAGGTCGTTCTCGGCGATGAGCCGTCGCACCACCGGCGACAGCAGCTTCCCGTCGGCGTCGCCAGCCCCGTCACGGGCGACCGGAACGGTGGTCTGCGCCGGCGGGGGCGGAGGCGGAGGGGGCGCCTGGCTGGCCGCCAGCTGCGGCGCGGGCGTGCCCGACGGCGGCGGAGGGGGCGGGGGCGGCGGTGCCTGCTCGGCTGTCACTGGAGCGGCCTCGGCATCGGCCTCGGCAGGAGCCGGGGCCTCCTCGGCCGGGGGCGCCTCGGCAGGGGCCGCAGCACCGTCGTCGGCCGGCGCGGCACCGGAGTCGGCGTCGGCACCACCGATGCGGGCCAGCACCACGCCCACGTCGACGGTGTCGCCCTCGGGGACCAGGATCTCGCTGAGCACGCCGCTCACCGGCGACGGCACCTCGGAGTCGACCTTGTCGGTGGACACCTCGAACAGCGGCTCGTCCTCGCTGACCTGCTCGCCGACGTTCTTGAACCACTTCGTGATCGTGCCCTCGGTGACGGTCTCACCGAGCTGCGGCATCTGGATGTCGGTCATCCGTGCAGGCTCCGTCCGGTCAAGCTCAGCACCGTCTCGCCGAAGTTCTCGGACAGCGACGGATGGGGTTGGATGAAGTGGGCGACCTCGTCGACCGTGGCCTCCCAGTTGACGGCGAGGTAGCCCTGGCCGAGCTGCTCGGTGACCCACGGGCCGACCATGTGCACGCCGAGGATGCGCCCGCCGTTGCCGTCGGCGTTCTTCTCGGCGATGACCTTCACGAGGCCCTCGGTGTCGCCCACGATGAGGGCGCGGCCGTTGCCCGTCCAGCGGTGCTTGGAGGTGACCACATCGAGGCCGGCCTCCTTGGCGGACTCCTCGCTGTGGCCGGCGAACGCCACCTCGGGGTGGCAGTAGATGGCCCACGGCACCTTGCCGTAATCGACCGGGATCACCGGCTCGCCGAGGATGTCGGTGATCACGGCGATGCCCTCGGCGAAGCCGACGTGCGCCAGGGCGGGCGTGGCGATGCAGTCGCCCACGGCCCAGACGCCGTCCTCGCCGGTGCGGCAGTACTCGTCGACCGACACGAAGCCGCGGTCGTCGAGCTTGACCGAGGTCCCGTCGAGGCCGATGTCGTCGGTGGAGGGGCGCCGGCCGACCGACACGACCACCTTGTCGACGTCCAGCGTCTTGCCGTCGCCCAGGTCGATGGTGGTGCCGCCCGTGTCGTTCGGGGTGTGGCCGCCCACCTTCACGCCGGTCTTGATGTCGATCCCGCGCTTCTTGAACGCCCGGCCGACCACGTTGGCGGCGTCGGAGTCGACACCGGGGAGGATCTTGGGGAGCGCCTCGAGGATGGTGACCTGGCTGCCGAGGTCGGCGAACACCGACGCGAACTCGCAGCCGATCGCCCCGCCACCGATGACCGCGACCGAGCCGGGGATCTCCGCCAGCGACAGCACCTCGTCGCTGGTGAGCACGACCTCGCCGTCGACGTCGAAGCCGGGGATCGTGCGGGGCAGCGACCCGGTGGCGATGATCACCGCGTCACCGGTCAGCTCGACGTCGCCCGACTCGCCACCGGACACCGAGACCTTGCGGCCCGCGCCCAGGCGGCCGTGGCCGTCGTAGATCGTGACCTTCCGCTGCTTGAGGAGACCCTGGAGCCCGGTGAAGAGCTGGTCGATCACCTGCTGCTTGCGGGTCTGCGTGACCGAGAAATCGATGGTGGGGCTGCCGCCCGGGTCGATCCCGAACTCCTTGGCGCCCTTCACGTGGCGGTAGACCGCCGCCGTCTCCAGCAGCTCCTTCGCCGGGATGCAGCCGACGTGCAGGCAGGTGCCGCCTACCTTGTTCTTCTCGATCAACGCGATGTTCAGTCCGGCGCCGGCGCCGTACAGCGCCGCTGCGTAGCCACCTGGGCCACCACCGATGACGACCACGTCGAAGTGCTCGGGCAGGGGGACCACCTCCACTTCGCTCTCGTTCTCCTGACTGTCGGACTCTACCGGGCCATCAGCCGATGATCTGCAGGAGCTGGACGGTGCCGGCGACCAGGATCGCCATCCCGCACAGGAGCGCAGCGAAGATGAGGCGGCGGGTGCTCATGGGGCTCTCATAGGGCTCCGACGCAAGCTACGCCAACATGGGCTACCGTCCCGAACGCATGGGTGGTCTGGCGAACTACCGCCCTCGCCTCGAGCGGACCCTCGCCGAGCGGGCCGATGCCTACGCGGTGCCTGGCGCCGTCGTCGGCGTGATGCTGGGCGACGAAATCGAGGTGGCGACCTACGGCGTCGCCAACCTGGCCACCGGCGTGGAGGTCACGCCGGACACGCTGTTCCAGATCGGCTCGATCGCCAAGCTCTACACGGCCACCCTGCTGTGCCAGATGGAGGGCGCCGGCGTCGTGTCGCTCGACGAGCCGGTGCGCGCCCAGCTGCAGGAGTTCGCCGTGGCCGACCCCGGAGCCACGCTGGAGATCACGCCCCGCCACCTGCTGGCCCACACCAGCGGCATGCACGGCGACCACCTCATCGACACCGGCTGGAACCCCGACGCCCTGGAGCGCTACGTCGAGACGCTGCACGCCCTGGGCCAGATCCACGCCCCCGACGAGACCTACAGCTTCTGCAACACCGGCTTCGGGGTGGCCGGGCGGCTGATCGAGGTGGCCACCGGTGAGCACTACGACCGGGTGCTGCGGCGCCGCCTGGTCCGCCCGATCGGCGCCCGGGCGACGCTCACCCTGCCGCAGCACGCCCTGCTCCACCGGGTGGCGGTCGGCCACGAGCTGCCGCAGGGCGACCAGCCCGCCCAGGCCGTGCACCGCTGGCCCCTCGCCCGCGCCAACGGCCCGATGGGCGGCATCCTGGCGCCGGCCGCCGAGGTGCTGGCGTTCGCCCGGCTGCACCTGGCGGGCGGGATCGCCCTCAACGGCGCCGAGCTCCTGCCCGCCCACACCGTGGAGGCGATGGCCGAGCCACAGGTCGAGTCGCCGCTGCCCGACGAGGACCAGGCGCTGGCGTGGACGGTCCGACGCTGGGGCGACGTCACCTGCCTGGGCCAGGACGGCGACACCTTCGGCCAGCGCTCCTACCTGCGGGTGATCCCCGAGCGCCGCTTCGCCGCCGTGGTGCTGGCCAACAGCCCCGCCGGCGCCCGGCTCGCCTGGGACCTGTGGCCGGAGATCGTCGGGGACCTGGTCGACGTCCACGTGCCGCTCCCCACCGAGATGGGGCCGCCGAGCCCGCTGGACGACGCCACCCCGTTCGTCGGCACGTTCGACCGGCTGCACCAGCGCATCGACGTGACCGCCGCGACGGACACCACCGAGAAGGCGCTCGACATGCGCGTCGCACCGTCGGGGGTGCTCGACGAGCTGGGCCGCGAGGGCGCGGTCGTCCGGCTGGTTCCGGTCGACCTCGACGCCGGCATCTTCCGGACGACGTGGCCCGAGTCGGGCCTCGACGAGCCGGTGGTCTTCACCCCGACCACCGACGGCCAGGCCCACGCGGTGTACCTGCAGGGCCGCCTCCACACCCGCACCTGACCGGGGGCGCGGGCCCGGGCATCAGGCGCCGGTGAGCACCTTGCGGACGTCCTCGAGGCTCTCGCCGGTGACCATCACCAGCACCTCGTCGCCCGCCAGCAGGCGGGTGTCGCCGCGGGGGACCACCACGCGGTCGTTGCGCACCACGGCCACCACGGTGGAGTCGCGCGGCAGGCCCAGGTCGACGATCTCGTGATCCGCGGCCGGGCTGTCGGTGGCCAGCGTGACCTCGATGAGCGTGGCGCGCCCGCCCTCGAACGACAGCAGCCGCACCAGCGTGCCGACGCTGACCGCCTCCTCGACGAGGGCCGTGAGCAGGTGCGGGGTCGACACCGACACGTCGACGCCCCAGTTCTCGTTGAACAGCCACTCGTTCTTCGGGTTGTTCACCCGGGCGACCACCCGGGGCACGGCGAACTCCTGCTTGGCCAGCAGGCTGATGACCAGGTTGTCCTCGTCGTCGCCGGTGACCGCGGCCACCACGTCGGCCTCGGCCACACCGATCTTGCCGAGGCTGTCGACCTCGCAGGCGTCGGCCACGAACCACTCGACGTCGACCGGCTCGCCGAGCGCCTTGGCCTTCTCGACGATGCGGGGCTCGATCTCGATGATCGAGATCTCGTGACCGGCCTCGCTGAGCTCGCGGGCGATGAACGTCCCGACCGCTCCCCCACCCGCGATGACCACCTTCATGAGTGGGCTCCCTCTGCCGCCCCGACGGTGCCGTTGAGGTGGGCGTCGAGCTCGGCGATCTTCCGGGCGTCGACCGCCAGGTACACGACGTCACCGTCCTGGGCCACCAGGTCGTGGGTGGCGACCTGGGCCACGCCCATGCGCGACAGCGCCACCACCCGGGCGATGCCGGGCACCTCGATCTCCTCGAGCGGGCTGCCCGCCCAGCTGGCGGCGACCGGCCGCTCGACCAGCACCACCGCGGCGCTCGGGTCGGTCCAGGCGCTCCCGGAGGCCTCGGGCAGCAGACGGTGGAGGATGCGGTCGGTGGTCCACTGGACCGACGCGATCGTGGGGATGCCCAGGCGCTCGTAGATGACCGCCCGGCGGGGGTCGTAGATGCGGGCGACCACGTTGTCGACGCCGAAGTTCTCCCGGGCCACGCGGGCCACCAGGATGTTGGAGTTGTCGCCGCTGGTCACCGCAGCCAGGGCCCCGGCCTCGGCGATGCCCGCCTCGGTGAGCCGGTCGCGGTCGAAGCCGACGCCGGTCACGGTGGTGCCCTTGAACCCCTCGTGGAGTCGACTGAAGGACCGTGCGTCCTTGTCCACCAGCGCTACGGAGTGACCCCGGTCCTCGATGACACGGGCCAACCCGCTCCCGACGCGACCGCAGCCGACGATGACCACGTGCATGAGCGGCGACGCTATCGCAGCACCCGCGACCGACCCCAGCCAGGGTTTGGGGAGCGGCCACCTCTTGACAAGGTACCCGTCATGTAAGGCATGCTTACCAAGCACTGCACGGGATTCCTGAGACAGCCGGAGGGGCTGTCGGGAGCAGGAGTGGGCTAGATGATCGTCTGTCACTGCGAAGTGGTCACCGACCGTGGCATCCGTGCCGCGATCACCGACGGCGCGCTCTGCGTCGACGACGTGGCCACCCGTTGTGACGCTGGCACCCGCTGCGGGTCGTGCCGGCCTACGATCGCGGCCCTGCTCGCCGTCCACCTCCCCCTCCCGGGCGAGCAGGAGCAACCTGCAGCCTGAGGAGTTCCATGCAAAGTGCGCCTGAGATCATCGAGCTTCTGAACGACGTGCTCACGGCGGAGCTGACCAGCGTCAACCAGTACTTCGGCCACGCCAAGATCCAGTCGAACTGGGGCTTCGAGCATCTGGCGGAGCACACGAAGCACGAGTCCATCGACGAGATGAAGCACGCCGACGAGGTGATCGAGCGGATCCTCTACCTCGACGGCATGCCCAACCTGCAGCGGCTCGGCTCCGTGCGGCTGGGCGAGACCGTGGTCGAGCAGCTCCAACTCGACCTGGAGATGGAGCGGACCGCTGTCGCCCGGTTCAACGCCGGCATCGCCAAGGCGGTCGAACTGGGCGACAACGGCACCCGTGAGCTGCTGGAGAAGATGCTGACCTCCGAGGAGGACCACATCGACTGGCTGGAGACCCAGCTGGGTCTGGTCGACAAGCTGGGCGAGCAGCTCTACCTGTCGCAGCAGGTCCGCGACTAGGTCCTCAGCGCTGCATCGGCGTGCCCCGCTGCTGGCGGAGCAGGTCCCGGATCTCCGTCAGCAGGAGGGCCTCGTCGGAGAGCTCTGCCTCCTCGGGCTCCTCGCCGCGCCGCCGACGTTCGGCAAGCATGTTCATGGGCTTCACGATCAGGAAGAAGATCGCGGCGGCCACGAGCAGGAAGTTGATCGCCGCGTCGAGCACCGTGCCCCAGAAGATGTCATTGCCGTTGAGGCTCGAGCTCCAGCCGCTGAACTCGAAGTCGAAGAGCGCGCCGATGAGCGGCGTGATGACGCCTTCGACCACTGATGTGACGACCGCCCCGAACGCAATGCCGAGTACGACGGCCACTGCCAGGTCGATCACGTTGCCTCGGGAGATGAACTCCTTGAACTCCTTGAACACCACATAACCTCCGCTCGGGTTGCGCGGGAGATTATCGGTCACTCTGGCCTGAGGTGGCCGAACGGCCGCCGTGGCCCGAGCGGCCCGGCGCCTCGGCGCCAAGAGCGGGAGAAGCAGCACCTCGGGCCGAGGCAAAGTGGAGTTGTTCGATGACGTTGGAAGGACGACGCCGATGAGGTTCGCGATATCGGGTGCGAGCGGGTTGATCGGCTCGGCCCTGGTCGAGTCACTGCGGGGCGAGGGCCACGACGTGCTGCGGCTGGTGCGCTCGCCCGCGGACTCCGCCGGGGCCGACGCCGTCGCCTGGGACCCGGCGGGCGGCACCATCGACGCGGCGGCGCTGGAGGGACTCGACGGTGTGGTCCACCTGGCCGGCGCCGGCGTGGGCGACAAGCGTTGGACCGACGCCCGCCGCCAGGAGATCCTCGAAAGCCGCACCAGGGGCACCGGCCTGCTGGCCCAGACCCTGGCCGGCCTGGAGGCGCCACCGCCGGTGTTCGTGTGCGGCTCGGCGATCGGGTTCTACGGCGACCGGGGCGACCAGGCGCTGACCGAGGCCGACGGCCCGGGGGACGGCTTCCTCGCCAACCTCGTCGTCGCCTGGGAGCAGGCCGCCCAGCCCGCCCGCGAGGCGGGCATCCGCACGGTGCTCGCCCGGTCGGGCATCGTCCTGACGACTCGGGGTGGGGCGCTGCCCAAGATGCTGCCGCTGTTCCGCTTCGGGGTCGGCGGGCCGTTCGGGTCGGGGAAGCAGTGGATGAGCTGGATCACGCTGGACGACGAGGTGGCGGCGCTGCGGTTCCTGCTCTCGGCCGAGGCCGTGGAGGGGCCGGCCAACCTGACCGCACCCACGCCCGTCACCAACCGCGACTTCGCCAAGGCGCTGGGGCGGGCGCTGCACCGGCCGGCGCTGCTGCCGATCCCCAAGTTCGGGCCGAAGCTCGTGCTGGGAGGTCAGATGGCCGAGGAGATGCTGTTCTTCAGCCAGCGCCTGCAGCCGGCGGCGTTGACGGAGGCGGGGTTCGCGTTCGCCCACCCCGACGTCGACTCCGGTCTGGCGGCGGTCCTGGCGGCATGAGCGACCTGCCCGGGGTGGCGGCGTTCGACTTCGACGGGACGCTGGCGCGGCGCGACACGATGGTGCCGTTCCTGGTGGCGGCCTCGGGGTGGCCGCGGCTGACGGTGGCGGGGCTGGCGTCGGCGGGGCGGGGGCTGCGGGGCGGGCGCGACGAGATGAAGCTGGCGACGGTGGCCCGGCTGTTCCGGGGCTGGTCCGAGGACCGCTTCCACGACCGCGGCCGCCGCTACGCCGCCACCCTGGTGGAGCTGCTGCGGCCCGAGATGCTGGAGCGGCTGCGCTGGCACCAGGCCGAGGGCCACCCGGTGGTGCTGGTGTCGGCCTCGCTGGCCACCTACCTGCGGCCGTTGGCGGCGGAGCTGGGGATCGACGACGTGCTGGCCGTCGAGCTGACGAGCGACCCGGCGGGCCGGCTCACCGGCGCCGTCGTGGGCGGCGCCAACTGCCGCGGCCCCCAGAAGGTGGTCCGCCTGCGGGCCTGGCTCGACGAGCGCTACGGCCGGGACGCCGCGGTCGAGCTGTGGGCCTACGGCGACTCCTCCGGCGACGAGGAGCTCCTCGCCTCCGCCGACCACCCCACCTGGGTCGGCAAGCGGGCCACCGCCTCTCCCCGGTAACGACGAACCGGACGAGCGACCTAGGGGGCCTCACCGGAGACCATGGCGCGGGCCTCGGGGGTAGAGAGGACGCCGGTGGTGTCGACGAAGATCTCGACGGGTTCGGTGAGGGGCCCGTTCCAGTGGACCGTGCGGCCCTCGACGGTGACGTCCGCGCCGAGGGCTTCGGTATCGATGGCCCCGTCGCCGGCCACGGTGAGGTTGAACTCCACCTGCTCGGTCTCCACCAGCGGCTGCCCCAGGAACCGCGTGGAGAAGAGGCCCGGCAGCAGCGTCGGGCCGCTGACGTCGAGCTCGATCGTGATCGTTCCCTTCGGGGGGATGTCGACGAACGTCGAGTAGACGTTGGCCCCCAGCTCGGCCTGCGCCGACATGGCCGCCGGCTGCCCGTCGATGCGGGCCCCGTCCATCCGTTGGGAGGTGTACACCGACACGTACGACCGGTTCCAGCCCTCGGGCAGGCCCACCAGGTTGCCGACCACGTAGTCGGGCAGCGACGACTCGGGCTCGGCGGAGTTGCGCAGCTGCACGGTGATCTTGCCCGCCACCATGTTGGTGGCGGGATCGAAGGTGCCGTCGAAGCGCAGGCTGCGCTGCAGGAACAGGTCGACCTTGTTGCCGGAGGCGTTGTTGGTGACCACCGACGTGACCTGGCCGGCGCGGCTGGTGAAAGCGCCGGAGATGCCGATCCGGTCGAAGTAGGCCTGCTCCCCCTCCACGAACGTCGTGAACTGGATGTGGCCGCCCTTCACCGCCGGCGCCAGCACGTCGACCAGCTCCTGCGGGTCGGGCAGCTCGGCGCTGAGCAGCTGCCGGAAGGTCTGCTCGGCGACCGACCCGAGCGCGTCGACGCGCTGGCTCGCCTCCGGGTAGGCCACGTACTGGTGCAGGTGGAGGAAGTCCTCGGTGTTGTCCGCGGTGAGCGGGACGGGGATCTCGGGGACGATGACCGGGTCGGTGAAGCGCATCAGCGCCGCCAGCCCCGTGGGATCGACCGTGAGCAGCCCGTCGATCTCCGTGCCGCCCGACTGCGGGTACAGCTCGGCGGCGACCCTGGCGATCGTCGGCAGGTCGGGCGACATCGTGAGGTTGCGCCAGGTGTCCTGGGGGTGGAAGGGGCCGTAGCGCGCCACGTAGTCCTCGGTCCCCGGCGCGGCGATCGTGCGGGGCACCCCGGGGTTCGCCGCCTCCAGCTCGGTGATGCGGCCGAAGCGGGGCATGGTGATCGTCCCGTCCTCCACCAGCAGCTCGGCGTAGTTGCCGGGGAAGCCGGTGCGCCCCCGGGCCTCCACGGGCGTCACGAACAGCACCAGGTAGCGCCGGGAGCCGCCCGGCGCGAGCAGGTCGTGGACGACGTGGACGGCGTCGCGCGCCGAGGTGACGTCGGGCAGGTTCTCGCTCAGCTCGGTCGACAGGTCCGCCATCCGGTCCGACACCGGGGAGAGGAGCCAAGGTGACTCCACGTCGTCGACCGACGCCTGGGCGCGCCGCACCGACCCGGCCACGGTGTCGAGGCTGGCGCCCACGTTCTCGACCGCCTCCGGTGCCAGGCGCCCGCCGGCGAGGCGGAGCTGGTCGACGTCGGCCGCGTCGGCGGCGGCGGCGCTCGCACTCGCCAGGTCGCCGACGTCGTCGGTCAGCTGCTCGACGGCCTGCAGGTTGGGGCCGATGATCGGCAGGCCCCGGGCCGGGGAGACGAACCAGCTCTCCAGCGTGGTGCTGCTGGCGTCGAGCAGGCGGGCGGCCTCGGTGAGGCGCTGGGAGGCGAGATCGTCGTCGGCATCGCGGGCGGCCACGATCCCCTGGTCGGCGAGGTCCATGCCGTCGACCAGGTCGTTGCCGACCAGCACCAGCGCCAGTGCTCCGCCGGCGAGCGTCAGCCCGCACAGCACGCCGGCCGCCAGGGCCACCTGCCGCACCCGGTGACGTGACGCCCGGCCGGCGTTCCGGTAGCCCGACACCGCCACCGGCAGCAGGAACACACCGACCACGATCGCGCTGGCACCCTGGAACGCCACCGGCCCGGCCAGCAGGCACGAGGCGACGCCGAGTCCCACCACCACGGCGGCGCGGGCCGGGGAGCGCGTGTCGCTGAGCACCGACCAGAAGCCGATCGCCAGGCCCGCGGCGGCGAGCGCGATGGCGACGCCGTCGTCGGCCAGGACCGCGCCGATGCCGGCCGGGAAGAACCAGGTCCAGCGGCGGGCCGTGCCGGCGAGGTAGGCGGTGCCGCCGGCCAGGGCGGCCACGTAGGCCTTGTCGAGCGCGTCGTAGCCGGTCGGCGCGGCGTCGGAGAGCGCCGCGGCCAGTCCCGCCACCGCCACGACCGCCAGCCGGAACACCAGCAGCCGCGCCTGGCGTGTCCGGAGGGAGCGTCGGGCCGACGACACCCAGTCGCCGAGGAGGTCGGCGACCCCTACTGCCATTCCTGCCCTCCCACCCCTGCCATAAGGGAGAGACCTTAGGACACCGTCTGAGAGCGCGGCCAGGGCCTACGCCCCGCACCGACCTCGGCGGTCAGTACGCGCCGCTGCCGCGGGTGACGGCCGAGAACGTGCGGAAGATGATGGCCACGTCCATCGTCGGCGACCAGTGGTCGACGTAGTAGAGGTCGAGGCGCACCGACTCCTCCCACTCCAGGTCGGAGCGCCCGCTGACCTGCCACAGGCCGGTCATCCCCGGCTTCACCAGCAGGCGCCGGGTGACGTGGTGCTCGTAGCGCTCCACCTCGGCGGGCAGCGGCGGACGGGGCCCGACCAGCGACATCTCGCCCCGCAGCACGTTCCACAGCTGGGGCAGCTCGTCGATCGACCAGCGCCGCAGCACCCGTCCCACCCGCGTCACCCGGGGGTCGGCCCGCACCTTGAACAGCAGGCCGTCGGCCTCGTTGCGGTCGTTGAGGCGGGGCTGCAGCGACTCGGCGTCCAGGACCATGGTGCGGAACTTCACGATGGCGAAGCGCCGACCCTCCAGGCCGATGCGGCCCTGGCGGAAGAACGTCGGGCCCGGGGTGTCGATGCGGATGGCCAGGGCGATCGCGGCGAAGACGGGGGCCAGGAGCAGCAGGCCCACCGTGGCGAAGAGGCGGTCCATCGCCTCCTTCACGATCCGCTCGGGGCCGGCGAACGTCGGCTCCGCCACGTGCAGCAGCGGCAGGCCGGCCACCGGGCGCACCACCGTGCGGGGGCCGGCGACGTCGGTGATGGCCGGCGCCACCAGCACCTCGACGTCCGGCGCCTCCACCGACTCGGCCAGCTCGTGCAGCTCGCCGGGAGCCGACTCGTCGGTGATGGCCACGGCGTCGGCGTCGCAGGTGACCAGCGCCCGGCGCACGTCGGCCGACGAGCCGACGATGGGGACCCGGCGCCCCGCGATCAGCAGGTGCTCCTCGTCGCCCTCGGGCACGTCGACGCAGACGCCCACCACCCGGTAGCCCGACCACGAGGCGCGCGCCAGGTGCTCGCCCACGTCGGTCACCGACGGCACCGAGCCCACCAGCAGGATGCGGTGCACGAAGCGGCCCCGGCCCCGCTCGTAGTAGAGCCAGCGGCGTAGGCCGTAGCGCTCCAGCACCAGCAGCACCACGGCGACCGGGATCATCACGCCCACCCAGCCGCGGGCGAACACCAGCTTCACGGTGAAGTGCAGGATGGCGACGACGGCCAGGGTGTGGACGCCGCCGTTGAGGATGCGGCGGTACTCCTCGGAGCCGACGCCGAGGATGCGCCGGTCGTAGGCGCCGGCCGCGGCCAGCACACCCACCCAGGCGGGCACGCTCGCCAGGGCGATCAGCACGTAGGGGATGTCGGCGCCGGGCAGCCGGGAGCCGGTGGAGAACCCGAAGCGCATGACGTGGGCGACCACCGCGGCCACCGTCACGGCCACCACGTCGAGCGCGATGTAGGACGCGGTCGGGGGCAGCGCGTGTGAACGCACCTCGCTCCGGTCCCCAGCTCGCCGGCCCCCCATACCCTCCGGGAGGCTACTCGGGAGTCACTTCGGCTGCTGGGGGAGTCACTTGGGCTGCATGCGCACGCCGCCGTCGACCCGGATCACCTCGGCGTTCATGTAGCTGTTGGCGAGCAGCTCGGTGGCCATGGCGGCGAACTCGTCGGCGCTGCCCAGGCGCTTGGGGAAGAGGACGTCGCGCTTGAGGCGCTCCTTGAAGTCCTCGCTGGAGTCGCCCTCGCCGTAGATGGGGGTGTCGATGAGACCGGGGGCGATGCAGTTGACCCGCACGCCGACCGCCGAGAGGTCGCGGGCGACGGGCAGCGTCATGCCGACGACGCCGCCCTTGGAGGCCGAGTAGCTGGCCTGGCCGATCTGACCGTCGAACGCGGCGACCGAGGCGACGGTCACGATGGCACCCCGTTCGCCGTCGTCGTTCACGGGGTCGTTCTGCGACATGGCGGTGGCGGCGAGGCGGATGCAGTTGAAGGTGCCGATCAGGTTCACCTCGATGACCTTCTGGAACATGCCGAGGTCGTGGGCCGAGGCGTACTGGCCGTCCTTGCCGATGGTACGGGTGGCCCAGCCGAAGCCCGCGCACGTGACCATGGCCCGCAACGGGCCCATCTCCTTGGCCGCCTCGACGGCGGCGACCACCTGGTCGGTGTCGGTCACGTCGCAGCCGACGAAGACGCCGCCGATCTCCTTCGCCAGCGCGTCACCCTTGTCCTGCTGGCGTTCGAGGTCGGCGAGCACCACATGGGCGCCGCGCTCGGCGAGCAGGGAGGCAGTGGCGGCGCCGAGGCCCGAGGCACCGCCGGTGACGATGGCAGAGATCCCGTTGAGGTCCATGCCCGGACTCTATTGACCGTCTGGTCAAGCCTCCAACCCAGAGCATCTTTGAAGGGAAACGACCCCATTAGGGTCATTTCCCTTCAAAGACAGGGAACGACCTAAACTGTCATACCCTCTGGGTTGAATCGGGGCATGAAGGACTCCCGACCCGACGCCATCATCGACCGACTTACCCGCCCCCAGCACGGTCTTCTGGACCTCCGCCAGGGCGAGGCGCTGGGTCTCACGCAACGCCAGCTCCGCCACCGCAGCCGTCGCGGCGCCGTCCGCCGGCTCGAACAGGGCGTGTACGCCACGATGGGCAGCCCGCCGACATGGCTCCAGGCGGTGATGGCTGCGTGCCTGGCGGCGGGCGCACGCGCCCTGGCCTCGCATCGGACCGCGGCCGTCCTGTGGGGGTTGCTCGGTCCACCGATGCCCGTCGAGATCGTGGTGCCCTACGCCGCAGGACCCACGCCCCGGGGCGCCATCGTGCACCGCAGCACCGACCTCCGGGAGGTCGACGCCGCTCGGCGCCAGGGCATCCCGGTCACCAACCCGATCCGAACCGTCGGCGACCTCGGAGCCGTGGCGCCTGGGCTCGTGCCGACCGCAGTCGAACGCGGGCTGTACCTCGATCTCTTCTCGATAGCGGGCTTGTGGCGGCTGGTCGACGACCTCGCCAAACCCGGTCGGCGTGGACTAGGGGTGTTGCGGCGCACCTTGGAGCAGCGGGCACTCGGCGACCGGCGTACGTGCAGTCCGCTGGAGTCGATGTTCGCTGCGATCGCTGCAGAGACCGGGATCCAGCTCGCCTACCAACACCCCGTCACCGTGGACGGTCACTCCCGTCTTTGAAGGGAAACGACCCTATCTGGGGCGTTTTCCTTCAAAGAACGAACTCAGAGGCGGACGTGCATGCGGACGATGGTGCCGGCGGGCGAGGAGCGGACCTGGACGAGGTCGCAGAGCTGGTTGACCACCCAGAAGCCGCGGCTGGCCTCGTCGCCGAAGCCGGGGGTGCGGCGGCCCACGAGGGGGTCGGTGATGTAGCCGTCGTCGCGCACCTCGCACAGCACGGTGGGGCCCTCCTGCCAGATGCGCAGGGTCCCGTGGCCGCCGGCGTGCTGGACGCTGTTGGTGGCCACCTCGTTGATGGCGAGGACCAGGTCGTCCATGCGCTCGCGGTCGAGCCCGGTGAGGCCCAGGTAGTGCGCCGCCAACGTCCGCAGGACCCGCAGCTGACCGATGCCGAACTCCATGCGGAAGGCGTCGTTGGGCGGGTCGGCCAGCGGGTTGCCGAAGGGGTTGGGCGACGACGTGATGTCGCGGTACTCGACGCTGGCCCGGTGCGCCCCGCCCTCGAGGATGTACGGGTGGTTGCAGCGGGCCTGCTCGACCACCCGGGTGCGCAGCGACCCGGCGTCGTAGGCGCACAGCAGCCAGAACGACGGGAAGGCCGCGAAGGCCAGGTTGAGGAGCGACTCGTGCAGCTCGCACTCGTCGTGCTCCGGCGCCGCCCGGGGCTGGCCGAAGGGCTCCCCCAGCCCCCGCAGCGGGCGGGGCCGCGACTGGAAGGAGGCCACAAAGTCGTACCAGAGCGGGATGATGCGGGCCGGGTTGCGGCCCACCACCCCCATGTCGGCGAAGTAGAGGCGCGGGTCCTGGGGCAGCTGCGCCTGCAGCAGCTCGAGCTTCTCGCCGGTGAGCAGCACCAGCACCGGCATGTCGTCGGCGAGGCCGCCCAACACGTACGAGCGGGCCACCGACACGAACTCGTCCACACCGCTGTACAGAAAAGCCTCGTGACGGAACGCCCCCGCCGTCGCCTGCTGGGCTCCAAGATGGGCGGTGCTCACCCTCGCGGTCTCCCCCTCGAACGTCCCGGCCCGACCGTAGCTGTTCCGCAGCCCCTGCTGCGTCACCTGCGACGACGGATGGGGCTCACCAATCGAGCGGCTCCAGGAAGATGTGGATCCGACCGCCGCAGCTGAGGCCGACCGAGTACGCCTGGTCGTCGCTGTAGCCGAACGTGACGAGCTTGGGCCGGCCCGACTTGAGCACCCGGAGGGCCTCGGCGACGACCGCGCCCTCCACGCACCCGCCCGACACCGAGCCGGCCACCTCGCCCCGCTCGTTCACCGCCATCGCCCCGCCCGGCGCCCGGGGACCGGGACCGTCCAGCTCCACCACCCGCGCCAATGCCACTCGAACCTGCTCGCGACGCCACTTGTCGAGGTCGTCGAGCAGCTCCCTCATCTCGGCCGAGGCTCCAGGTCGAGTCGCCGGAGGCAGCGGTCCTCGAACAGCGCGACCTCGTCGAGGCGGGCGACGACGCAGGCCCGGCCCTGGACCTCGACGCCCAGTGGTCCGCCGCGCAACTCGGGGGGGGTTGCGACGGCGTCCCACTGGGGCGTCTCGGAGACCATGGCCATGTCGTCGGGGGCCATCTTTGCGAAGATGGCCATGTCGGCGTGCAGGACCGTCTCGGGGGGTACGGGCTCGCCGACCATGGCCACGCCGAGCACTCTGCCCGCGCTCGGTCACACGGCGGTTGCCTCTTCGTTGCGTCGGCGTGAACTCGCCGGAGGCGCCGATGACGCCACCCGGGGTGAGCCCGGGCGGGTGCCGTGCTCGACGTCGGCCGGCTGGCCTGAGGGTCGACCGGCCGTCGGTACGCTTGCCGCCCGTGGCGAGCCGACATCCCCTCCTTGTGGCGCTCGAGCCCGTGGCGGAGGCGCTGGGGGCGACGCTGGTGACGGCGTCGCGGGTGCGTGGCGGCGACATCCCGCTGGAGTGGGAGGGCGTGCTGGTCGGCGGGCTGCGGCTGCCGGGCGTCCATGGCACGCTCGACCGGATGATCGTCGCCGTCGAGGCCGAGCTGGGGGCCCGGCTGGGCGACCTGTCGCGGGTGGACAAGCAGCGGGCGGTGCAGCTGCTCGACCAGCGCGGCGCCTTCCAGCTGCGCAAGGCGGTCGAGGAGGTGGCCGACGCCCTTGGCGTCAGCCGCTTCACGGTCTACAACTACCTCAACGCGGTGAACGACCCATGACCCTGCACGCCGAGTTCACGGTGGAGCCCTTCGTCGACGGCTCGCCCGGGCCCCACGTCCAGGCCGCCGTCGACGCCGCGGTCGCTGCCGGCCTCACCGTCCAGTTCGGCCCTTTCGGCACCTCGATGTCGGGCGACGACGCCACCGTCCTCACCGCCGTCGACGCCGTCCTCCGCGCCGCGATGGATGCCGGTGCCACCCGCGTCTCACTCCAACTCGAGCGCGGGTGAGTCGCTGTGGTCGAGACTGTGTCGACGCGGATCCTCACCGGCATCGATGCTTGGCTGGCGTCATGAGCGACGTCACCGACACCCCCGACACCGTCGACCTGCTGGTCACCGGGGCCGACCTGGTCGTCACCATGGACGACGAGCGGCGGGAGCTGGCCGGCGGCTGGGTGGCCTGCGCCGGCGGCTTCGTGACGGCGCTCGGAGGCCGCGACGACGCTCCCCCGGCAGCGACCAGGACCCTCCGGGCCGACGGCTGCCTGGTGACACCGGGCCTGGTCAACACCCACCACCACATCTACCAGAACCTCACCCGCGCCTACCGGCCCGCCACGGCGGCGTCGCTGTTCGACTGGCTCACCACCCTCTACCCCCGCTGGGCGCTGCTCGACGAGGAGGCGTCGTACCTGTCGGCCTGGGTGGGCCTGGCCGAGCTGGCGCTGGGCGGGTGCACCACGTCGACCGACCACCTCTACGTCCACCCCGCCGACGGCGGCGACCTGCTCTCGGCCGAGATCACCGCGGCCCGGGAGCTGGGGATGCGCTTCCACCCCACCCGGGGGTCGATGTCGCTCTCGGAGAAGGACGGTGGCCTCCCGCCCGACTCGGTCGTCCAGGACGACGACACGATCCTCGCCGCCTCCGAGGAGGCCGTCGCCACGCACCACGACCCGACGCCGGGCGCCATGGTGCGGGTCGCCCTGGCCCCGTGCTCGCCGTTCTCGGTGACGCCCGACCTGATGCGGCGCACCGCCGAGCTGGCCGAGCGCCTCGACGTCCGCCTGCACACCCACCTGGCCGAGGACCCCGACGAGGACACGTACTGCCTGGAGACCTACGGCCGGCGCCCGCTGGAGCACTTCGAGGACTGCGGCTGGGCCGGCGACCGGGCCTGGGTGGCGCACTGCATCTACCCGAACGAGGCCGAGATCGCCCGCATGGGCGAGTGGGGCACCGGGGTCGCCCACTGCCCCAGCTCCAACATGATGATCGGCGGCGGCGGGATCGCCCCCGTGACCGACTACGCGGCCGCCGGCGTGCCGGTGGGACTGGGCTGCGACGGCTCCTCGTCGACCGACTCGGCGTCGCTGTGGATGGAGTCACGCAACGCCCTACTGCTCGCCCGCCAGCGGGGCGGGCCGACGGCGTTCACCGCCCGGGACGCCCTGACGCTGGGGACCCGGGGTTCCGCGGCCTGCCTGGGCCGGCTGGGCGAGCTGGGCGTCCTGGCGCCGGGGGCGGCCGCCGACCTGGTGGCCTGGAAGCTCGACGGGCTGGCGTTCGCCGGGGCGCTCAGCGACCCCGTGGAGGCGTGGCTGCGCTGCGGCCCGGTGGCCGCCCACCACACGGTGGTGGCGGGACGCCCGGTGGTCGAGTCGGGCGAGCTGCAGGCGACCGGCGTGGACGACATCCTCCGCCGCCACCGGGTCGCCTCAGCCCGCCTCCAGGGCCTCGACTAGAACCGAAACTTCGACACAGCTGGCTCTCTGGCCACCCGCTCTGTCGAGGTTTCGGGTGTTCGGGTGTTCGGCTGAGCGTCAGTCGTCGGCGGTCGGCTGGCCGGAGCGGCGGCGGTGCTCCTGCACCCTGGCGAGGGTCGACACCTCGCGGGCCCGGAGCGCCGTGGTCAGATGGGCCGAGCCGGTCCGCATCCAACGCAGGAAGCGGGCCTTCATGCCCAGCACCTGCACCTGGGCCGACGCCATGGGCGACGGCTGGCGGGGCTCCACGGGCCGTGGGTCGAGCGCGTCGCCCAGGCCGTCGGACAGCAGGTTGATCAGCTCCGGCGCCTTCTGCACCGGGATGCGCACCGCACCGGTGCACAGCTCGTCGGTCCACGTGCTGAGCACGAACATGCGGCCCTCGGCGTGCCAGGTGGCCCGCAGGTAGCGACCGTTGCGGCGGGTGTCGCCGATGAGCACGCGCTGCCGGCGCACCCGGCTGCGCCGCGTTTCGGGCGGCTGCTCGGGCTCCCGCTTCGGGCGGGGAACCGAGTCGAGCACCGGTGCCGACTCCACCGCCAGCACCGCCGCGTGGGCGGACGCGAACGCCGGGAGCGGTTCGGACGCCGCCCCCGGTGACGCGATCGGAATGTCAGGAACGGCCGGCTCTTCGGACGGCTCTTCACCCATGTCAGGAGTGTGCAGCCCGCCGGCGGTTCTGTCCAGAGCGGCCGACATGCGGGGGTCACATTCGTCCTAGGCGGTGGCGCCGACGGCCCGTACGGTCGTCGACATGGACGATCCCGTGGACCTCATCGCCGGTGCCGCACTCCACCTCGGGCTCGGGGCGCAGGCCACACCGCTGCCCGACTTCTCGTGGGACCCCGAATCCCTCGACGCCTACGTCACCCGCTTCGCCGACGACGGCGACGAGGGCCGGATGGTGGTGATGTTCGAGCAGTCCGAGTCGTGGACGAGCTGGGAGCGACACCCCGCCGGCGAGGAGGTGGTGGTGCTCGTGTCGGGCCGGATCGACCTCTTCCAGGAGGTCGACGGCGAGGTGTCCCGCGTCCCGCTCCGGGCCGGCCAGGCGGTGGTGAACCCCAAGGGCGCCTGGCACACCGCCGACGTCCACGAACCGTCGGTCGCCCTGTTCATCACCCCCGGCCGCGGCACCGATCACCGCCCGCGCTGACGCTTTCCCACCTGACGTGGGAGAATGGTCGCTATGCAGCACGGCATCGTCGAGGGTGAACCCGGCATCTTCCCCGAGCCGATCGCACGGTTCATGCGGGGCATCGGCCGCATCTTCGATCGCGGCAAGCGCGACGCCCCTCCGACCCAAGAGCCCGGTCCCGAGGGCGCCACGGACGCAAAGGACGCGCCCGACACCCCCAAGTGACCAGGTTCACGAACTGGTAACGGACTGGCATTCAACAGTTCGTAGAACTGGGGAAACCTGACATCGTGACGGTCCTCACTCCCACTCGGCTCGACGATGCGCTGCGTGCTCTGGCGGAGGACCCCTCCACCACGATCCTCGCGGGTGGAACCGACCTCATGGTCGGCGTGAACGCCGGAGCCCGACGGCCCGAACGGGTGCTCAGCCTGCGCCGCGTCGAGGAGCTGCGCAGCTGGCGGCGCGACGGCGACGACCTGGTCATCGGTGCCGGCACCACCTACGCCACCCTGCTCCACAGCGAGCTGCGGGAGCTGGCTCCCGGCCTGGCGCAGGCGGCGCGCACCGTCGGCAGCCCCCAGATCCGCAACACCGGCACCGTCGGCGGCAACATCGGCACGGCCTCCCCGGCCGGCGACACGCTCCCGGTGCTCGCCGCGCTCGACGCCCGGGTGGAGCTGGTGTCGGCCTCCGGGCGTCGCACGATCGCCCTCGACCACTTCCTCGTCGGACCGAAGATGACGTCGCTGTCGCCGGGTGAGCTGGTGGCTGCCGTGCGGATCCCGGTGGCCTCCGGGCCACAGGAGTACCTCAAGATCGGCGTGCGCAACGCCATGGTGATCGCCGTCGCCAGCTGCGCCCTCGTGGTCGACCCCACCCGCCAGCGGGTCACGTGCGCGCTGGGCTCCGTCGGGCCGGTGCCGATCCGCGACCGCCGCACCGAGGCGTGGCTGTCGAGCCAGGTCGACTGGCGGGTCGGCCGGGTGCGCAGCGCATCGGTCGCCGAGCGCTTCGGCATGCACATGGCCAGCGCCGCCCGGGCCATCGACGACCATCGGGCACCCGCCGGCTACCGCCGCCACGCCGTCGCCGTCCTCGCCCGCCGAGCGGTGGAACGAGCCCTGACATGACTACCGTCGCTCCCGGGCGCAACGACGCGACCGACGGAGCAGACGCATGAGCGGTTTCCAGCTCACCGTGAACGGGGTGGTGCGACGGGTCGACGACGCCCTGGCCGGGGAGAGCCTGCTCTACGTGCTGCGCGAGCGGCTGGGGCTGCCGGGTGCGAAGAACGCCTGCGAGCAGGGCGAGTGCGGGTCGTGCTCGGTGCTGCTCGACGGCGAGCTGGTGTGCGCCTGCCTGGAGCTGGGCGCGGCCGCCGCCGACTGCGAGGTGGTGACGGTGGAGGGCCTGGCGCCCGCCGCGTCGGAGCCGGCCGACGGGCTGCTGACCGACGTGCAGCGGGCGATGGTCGAGGCCGGCGGGGTGCAGTGCGGGTTCTGCACGCCCGGGTTCGTGGTGGCGATCCACCAGCTCCTGGCCCGCGAGGCCGACCCGGCGCCGCTCCAGGTGCGGGAAGCCCTCGCCGGCAACCTGTGCCGCTGCACCGGCTACGGCCGCATCGTCGACGCCATCGAGCGGGTGGTCGTCGACCGGCGGGTTCCCTTACCTGCGAACGGGCGGAGCGAGGACTCCCTGTCATGACCGATGTCGCCACCCGCACCACGGCGCCCAAACAGGGCGGCCGCGTGGGCGACAGCCCCGTGCGCCCCGACGGCACCCCCAAGGTGCAGGGCCGCTTCGCCTTCGCCTCCGACCTACACGCCGACGGGATGCTGTGGGGCAGCACCCTGCGGTCGCCGCACCCCTACGCCCGGGTCCGCTCCGTCGACACCGCCGCGGCGCTGGCCATCCCCGGGGTGACCTGCGTGCTGACCGCCGCCGACGTGCCCGGCGTCCCCAACTTCGGGCTCATCAGCACCGACCAGCCGGTGCTGGCCGCCGACGTGGTGCGCTACGTGGGCGAGGCGATCGCCGTCGTCGCCGCCGACCACCCCGACACGGCCCGGCAGGCCGTCGAGGCGATCGTGGTCGACTACGACGTGCTCGACCCCCTGGTCGACCCGGCCGCGGCGCTCGACCCCGTGACCCCGTCGATCCACCCCGACGGCAACGTGGTCCGCAAGATCACCCTGCGCCACGGCGACGCCGAGGCCACCGCCGACGTCATGGTCGAGGGCACCTACGAGGTCGGGATGCAGGACCAGGCGTTCCTCGGCCCCGAGTCGGGCCTGGCGATCCCCGACGGCGAGGGCGGCGTCGACCTGTGGGTCGCCACCCAGTGGCTCCACGAGGACCAGAAGCAGGTCGCCGCCTGCCTGGGGCTACCGGCCGAGAAGGTGCGGCTCCACCTGGGTGGCGTCGGCGGGGCGTTCGGCGCCCGCGAGGACATCAGCCTGCAGGTGCACGCCTGCCTGCTGGCCCTGCGGTCGGGCAAGCCGGTGAAGATGAGCTACCCGCGGGACGAGTCGTTCGTCGGCCACGTCCACCGGCATCCGGCCCGCATGCGCTACCGCCACCACGCCACCGCCGAGGGCGAGCTGGTGAAGGTGGAGGCCGAGCTGCTGCTCGACGGCGGCGCGTACGCCTCGTCGTCGTGGGCGGTGATCTCCAACGCCGCCCGCTTCGCCCCCGGCCCCTACCGGGTGCCCAACGTGGTGGTCGACGCCGCGGTGGTGCGCTCCAACAACCCGCCGTGCGGGGCGATGCGGGGGTTCGGGGCGGTGCAGGTGTGCTTCGGCCACGAGGCCCAGATGGACCGGCTGGCCCAGGTGCTCGGCATCGACCCCTTCGAGCTGCGCCTGCGCAACGCCCTGCGCACCGGCGACACGCTGCCCACCGGCCAGGTGATCACCGGGACGGCGCCGGTCGCCGAGTGCATCCGGGCCGCCGCCGCCCACCCTCTCCCGGCACCGCTCGACGACGGCGCCGAGTGGCTGGAGCTGCCCGGTGGCCTGGGTCGTACGGCCGACTCCGACCGGGTCCATCGGGGCGTCGGCTTCGCCGTCGGCTACAAGAACCTCCTCTACAGCGAGGGGTTCGACGACGACTCCGAGGCCAAGGTGCACCTGGAGGCGGGCGTGACCACCATCTCCTGCGCCGTCGCCGAGGTGGGCCAGGGCTTCGTCACCCTCGCCGGCCAGATCGCGAGGACGACGCTGGGCTGCGACGATGCCGTGCTCGACCAGGCCGACACGGTGTCGGTGGGCTCCGCGGGATCGTCGTCGGCATCACGGCAGACGTGGATGTCGGGCGGGGCGGTGCTCCTGGCGTGCCAGCAGGTGGCCGACCAGGTGCGGGTGGCGCTGGCCGACCGGCTGGAGGTCGACGCTTCGACGCTCACGGCCACCGACGACGGGCGCATCGTGTCGGACGACGGTGCCGTCGACGTCGGGGTGGCGGAGGCCGCCGGCGACGCCGTGTTCGAGGCCACCGCGGTCCACCACCACGAGCAGACCAAGCCGCTCGACCGCTGGGGCCAGGGCGACGCCGACGTCAGCTTCGTGTTCGCCGCCCACCGGGCCGTGGTCGACGTGGACGTCGACCTGGGCCTGGTGCGGGTCGTGCAGATCGCCACCGCCCAGGACGTCGGCCGGGTGCTGCACCCCGTGCAGCTGCTGGGCCAGATCGAGGGCGGCATCGCCCAGGGCGTCGGGCTGGCGGTGATGGAGGAGATGGTGATCGACGACGGGATCGTGCGGAACCCGAGCTTCACCGACTACCTGATCCCCACGATCGCCGACATGCCCGAGGTGCTGGCCACCTGCATCGAGCAGCCCGAGCCGGGGGCGCCGCTGGGCGCGAAGGGCGTGGGCGAGCCGCCGACGATCTCCTCCACCGCCGCGATCGCCGCCGCGATCCGGGCCGCGTCGGGCGTCGACGTGACGCGCGTCCCGGTCCGCCCGTGGGACCTGGTCTAGCTGGGGGTAGGGATGTCCGGCGTGAAGATCGTCCTGGACCGGCTGCTGGCCGACCTGGAGGCGCTGGCCGAGGTCGGCTCCACCGGGGACGGCGGCAACTGCCGGCTGGCGCTCACCGACGACGACGCCGGCGGCCGCGAGCTGGTGGTCGGCTGGATGCGGGCGCTGGGGCTCGACGTGCGGGTCGACCGGATCGGCAACGTGGTGGCGCTGCGGGCCGGCACCGACGCCGGGGCCGAGCCGGTGATGACCGGCAGCCACATCGACACCGTCCGCACCGGGGGCCGCTACGACGGCACGCTGGGGGTGCTGGCGGGCCTCGAGGTGATGCGGGCGCTCGACGACGCCGGCGTCACCACCCGGCGGCCCCTCGCCGTCGCCTTCTTCACCGACGAGGAGGGCAGCCGCTTCGCCCCCGACATGCTGGGCAGCCTGGTGTACGTGGGCGGGCTGGGGCTGGAGGACGCGCTCGACGTCGTCGCCATCGACGGCGCCCGGCTGGGCGACGAGCTCGACCGCATCGGCTGGGCCGGCGACGCCGCCGTGCCGGGGCCGGTGCCGTACGCCTTCGTGGAGCTGCACATCGAGCAGGGACCGATGCTGGAGGAGGCCGACGTGACCATCGGCGCCGTCACCGGGGTGCAGGGCATCTCGTGGCAGGAGATCACGTTCGCCGGGCAGTCGAACCACGCCGGCACGACGCCGATGCGGTCGCGGCGCGACCCCGCCTACGTCGCCGCCCAGGTGGTGACCTACGTGCGGCGGCTCGCCCGGGAGACCGACGGGCTGCGGGGCACGGTCGGGCGGCTGCGCCTGCACCCCGACCTGGTCAACGTGGTGCCGGCGGCGGCGACGCTGACCGTCGACCTGCGACACACGGCGGAGTCGGAGCTGGCGCTGGCGGAGCAACGGCTGGCGCAGTTCATGGACGACACGGCGGTGCGGGAGGACGTGGCGGTGTCGTCGCGGCGCTCGCTGGCCCGGTTCGAGCCGGTGGCCTTCGACGAGACGGTGATCTCGCTGGTGGAGGCGGGGGCGGAGCGACAGGGTCTGTCGTGCCTGCGGCTGCCGTCGGGGGCAGGCCACGACGCCCAGATGCTGGCCCGGGTGTGCCCCACGGGGATGATCTTCGTCCCCAGCCACAAGGGGATCAGCCACAACCCGGCCGAGCACACCGCGCCGGAGCACCTGGAGGCGGGCACGTCGATCCTGGCCGACGTCCTGGTGGAGCTGGCCGCATGACCCCGATCAGGCGAAATTTCGACACAGATGGCGCTATGGCGACCGTCTCTGTCGAAGTTTCGGGTGGAGGTGGTGCCGCGTGAGCCGGTTCTTGACCGTCGCCGCCGCCCAGATGGGGCCGACCCAGCAGGAGGACACCCGGCCGGAGGTGGTCGAGCGGCTGGTGGCGCTGCTGCAGACGGGCGCCGCGCAGGGTGCCGACCTGGTGGTGTTCCCCGAGCTGGCGCTCACCACGTTCTTCCCCCGGTGGTGGTACCCGGACGGCTCGCCGGCGCTCGACGCCTGGTACGAGGCCGAGCTGCCCGGCCCCGAGACCAAGGCGCTGTTCGAGGAGGCGGCCCGGCTCGGCGTGGGGTTCTGCCTGGGGTTCGCCGAGCGGACGCCGGAGGGGCAGCGGTTCAACACGTCGGTGCTGGTCGACCGCGACGGCACCACCGAGCTGGGCCGCTACCGCAAGATCCACCTGCCCGGGCACGCCGAGCACGAGCCGTGGCGGCGCTTCCAGCACCTGGAGAAGCGCTACTTCCGCATGGGCGACCTGGGGTTCCCGGTGTTCGAGGCGTTCGGCGCCAAGGTGGGGATGCTGATCTGCAACGACCGCCGCTGGCCCGAGGCGTACCGGATGCTGGGGCTGCAGGGCGTCGAGCTGGTGTGCATCGGCTACAACACGCCGGTCGAGAACCCGCTGGCGCCCGAGCACGACCGCTACGGCGACTTCCACAACCACCTGGTCATGCAGTCGGGCGCCTACCAGAACGGCACGTTCGTGGTGGGGGTGGCCAAGGCGGGCATGGAGGCCGGGGTCGACCACATCGGCGGCTCCTGCATCATCCACCCGTCGGGCACGATCGTGGCCCAGTGCACGACGCTGGGCGACGAGGTGTGCGCCGCTCGCGTCGACCTCGACGACTGCGCCTCCTACAAGGAGACGGTCTTCAACTTCGCCCGCCACCGCCAGCCCTCCCAGTACGGGGCGCTGGTCGAGTCGTCTGTGGTCGCCTCCGAAGACCCGAGTCACTTGTAGTCGGTCTCCGACCACAAGTGACTCGACCCCGTCGAAGCGACCACAGACGACTCGGGTCAACGCGGCGGGCGGCCCACGATCGACTCGAAGTTGGCGGGGTCGGTGACGCCCTCGGTGGCGAGGAGGAGCACCCGGGTGTCGGTGGGGAGGGACGCGGTGTCGGTGAGGGTCAGCAGGCCGGCGAAGGCCGCGACGCCGGTCTCGCCGACATCCAGACCCGACTCGGCCAGGGTGCGGATCGCCTCGCGGCAGCGCTCGTCGGTCACCGACACGAAGGCGGTGAAGCCGGCGGTCACCGTGGGCAGGGCGACCGGGGAGGCGAAGCCGCAGTTCAGGCCCGCCATGATCGACCGGTGGGGTCCCGGCACCTCGACGATCTCGCCCGCCTCGACCGCCGCCGCCACGCAGGCCGCGGAGTCGGGCTCGACGCCGACGAGCGTCGGGCCGCGGAAGTTGGTCGCCGCCGCCGCGCCCAGCGCCCCGACCCCGAGGGGCACCATCACCACGTCGGGCGGGGCCGCCAGCTGCTCGGCCAGCTCGGCGAAGATCGTGGAGTAGCCCTCGATGACCCACCTCGGCGGGTCCTCGTAGCCG
>DATHJB010000004.1 GCA_035316325.1 Acidimicrobiales bacterium | reverse complement strand
GACGAACTCCTTCGTGACGGGCTCGTCGAGGTCGCGGGAGGGGAAGTGGGAGATCAAGGCTTCGGCCACCTCCTCGCCGAGCTGTGGGGCCCACACATTGTAGATCTCGCTCCGGTGCCGCTGACTCAAAGCCACGAGACGATCGTAATCGGCTGGAGAGGCCCGAAAAGCCCGAGAAAGGCCGAAAAGTCAGCGGGTGTGGTAGCGGTGCATGTGGACGTTGAGGATGATGCCCATGGCGGTCCAGGCGGCGAGGGTGGAGGAGCCGCCGTAGCTCATGAAGGGCAGGGGGATGCCGGTGATCGGCATGATGCCGACGGTCATGCCCACGTTCTGGAACACCTGGAACACGAGCATCGACAGGACGCCGACGCACAGGAGCATGCCGAAGCGGTTGTGGGCCATTTGGGCGGTGCGCCAGATCCGCCAGCACAGCAGCCAGTAGAGCGCCAGCAGCGTGGCGCAGCCGGCGAAGCCGAGCTCCTCCCCCAGCGCCGTGAAGATGAAGTCGGTCTCCTGCTCGGGCACGTTGCCGAGCCGGGTCTGCGTGCCCTCGAACAGGCCCTTGCCGCCGAACCCGCCCGAGCCGATGGCGATCTTCGACTCGTTGAGGTTGTAGCCCGTCGACTTCGTGTTGGCGTCCTGCTCGACGAACGCCGTGAGCCGGTCGCGCTGGTAGTCCTCCAGCAGGTCGGAGTTGAGCACCCCGATCACGCCGATGACGCCCACCGCCGTCAGCACCACCATGTGCCGCGCCTTGGCCCCGGCCACCAGCAGCAGCCCCATGGCGATGGCGACGAACACCATCGCCGTGCCGAGGTCGGGCTGGAGGAGGATGAAGCCCATCGGGATCCCCAGCACCGCCAGCGTGGCACCCACCCAGCGCGCCCCGAGCGGCGCGCCGCCCTTCGACAGCACGTAGGCCAGCACCACCAGCACGATCACCTTGGCGATCTCGGCGGGCTGCAGCTGGAACCCGTAGTCGCCCTCGCTCGACGGCGAGAACGCCCAGGTCGAGCCGATCTGGAACCACGCCTGCGTGCCCCGGTGCTCGCTGCCCACCGACGTCAGCACCAACGGCAGCAGCAACAGCAGCAGCCCGTACGGCACCCACACCTTCTCGCGCCAGCGCCGGTAGTCGAACGACGCCACCAGCACCATCATCACCACCCCGAGGGCGATGAACATGAGCTGGCGCTGCAGCGACGAGAAGTCGTAGTCCTCGGGGTCGGTGCCCCGGGTGGACGACAGGATCATCAGCGAGCCGAGCGACGAGATCGCCGCCGCCGACAGGAGCAGGAGCAGGTCGACGTGGCGCCACACCGGCTCGGCCCGGCGCCGGAAGATGCCCAGGTCGCGCTTGCGCTCCGACCGCTTGAGCCCCTGCTCCCAGCGCCGCGGCCCGACGGTCTCGCGCCACTGGCGACGCTCGCGCCCGCCCCCGTAGCCACCGAGGGCGTCAGTCATAGGCACCGCCCACCGTCGGCAGGGCGCCGACGGCCGCGCCCACCCCGCCCAGGGGGGCCGGCGGCTTGGGCACCGCGCCCGAGAGCACGTCGAACAGCGCCCGTGCCACGGGGGCGGCGTTGCTGCCGCCGAAGCCCGACTCCTCCATCAGCACGGTCACCTGGTAGCGGGGCGCGTTCACCGGGCCGAAGGCGCTGAACACCGCGGAGTCGGCCTTGTCCTGCACCTGGGCCGTGCCGGTCTTGCCGGCGATGGGGAACGCCTCCAGGTCGAAGCCGTTGAACGCCGAGACCGCCGTGCCCGAGATCGGCACGTTGGCCAGGCCGTCGAGCAGCGGTTGACGGATCTCCGGCGGCAGGTCGACCCGGCCGGCCACCACTGGCGCCACCAGCGTCGGGGCCGTGTCGTCGCCGGGCGGGTCGATCGACGCCGCGATCTGCGGCTGGTAGCGGGTGCCGCCGTTGGCGAAGGTGGCGTAGCCGTTGGCCAGCTGGAGCGGTGTGAGCACCATGTCGCCCTGGCCGACGGCGAGGTTGACGTTGTCGCCGGCGTGCCAGTCGGGGTCGCAGTCCTGCTGGGCGCAGTACTCGCGGCGCCACTGGGGCGTGGGCAGCCGGCCGGCGACCTCCTCGGTGAGCGGGATGCCGGTCTCCTCGCCGATCCCGAAGTCCCGGATGTACTGCTGCATCGCCTCTTCGCCGCCGAAGCGCTCCTGCTGCAGGTAGAACTGCGCGCCCACGTTGTAGAAGTAGGCGTCGGAGGACACGGTGAGCGCCTCGTCGATGCGGATGGCGCCGTAGGCGGAGCTGCCGGCGTTGCTGCGGAAGCACTTGGCGCCGGTGCAGCCCGGGATCTGGTAGCCGCCGCGGTCGAAGAACACCGTGTCGGCCGACATCAGGCCCGACTTCAGCGCGGCGTACCCGACGAACAGCTTGAACGTGGACCCCGACGCCCACAGGCCCTGCATCGCCCAGTTGTTGAGGGGGTACTCGTTGGCCGGGTCCTGCAGGTAGGCCCACTCGGCGTTGTCGATGCCGTCGACGAACCGGGACACGTCGTAGGTGGGGTACGAGGCCATGGCCAGGACCTGGCCGTTGTTCGGGTCCTCCACCACGACCGCGCCCCGCTGACCCTGGTTCGGGGCGTTGCCCGGGCGCGGCGGGCGCTGCCGGGCCGCCTCCAGGCCCTGCTCCAGGCGTTGCTGGGCGACGGCCTGGATGTCGATGTCGAGGGTGAGGGTCAGGTCGCTGCCCGGCTTCGGCAGCGTCTCGCTGATCACCCGGACCGGGTCGCCGTCGGCGTCGACCTCGATCTCCCGCTTGCCGGGCGTGCCCCGCAGGTCCTGCTCGTAGGCCCGCTCGACGCCGGTGCGGCCGATGTCGTCGTTGAGGCTGTAGGGCTTGGGGGTGCCGGACTCCTCGGCCACCGCCAGCTCGTCCTCGTTGATCTTGGCGGTGTAGCCGACGACGTTCGCCGCCAGCGGCCCGTACGGGTAGTGGCGCACGGCGGTGCGCTGCACGATCACCGACGGGTACTCCGCGGCGTGCTCCTCCAGGTAGATCTTCAGCTCCTCGGGCACGCCCTGGGCCACGGGGACGGGCGCGTAGCGGCTGAACTTCTGGTTGTTGATGCGCGTGCGCAGGCCCTCGGCGTCGATCTGCTTGCCGACCTTCACCAGCTCGCCGGCCAGGCGGGTGAGCAGTTCGGTGCCCTTCTCCTCCTCGAGCTGGTTGAACCCGGAGCGGTCGACGGCGACGACCACGTCGATGCGGTTGTCGACGATGACCTTGCCGTTGCGGTCGAAGATGCGACCCCGGGGAGCGGGGACCAGCACCTCTCGCACCCGGTTGGCCTCGGCCTGGACCTGGAAATCGGAGGCGCCCACCACCTGGAGGTCGTAGAGGCGGGCGAACAGGGCGGCGAACAGGGCCACGGCGACCATGCCCAGCACCGACAGCCGCAGGCGGGGGATCTCGTTGCTCATGTGCGCCCGCGCCCCCTCAGCCGATCGTCGCGATGCGGTAGCGCTCGGAGCGGTCGTCGCCGACGGCCCACTGCAGCAACCGCCGGGCCGGCAGGATCAGGGCCACGTTCCAGGCCGCGACCACGCTGGCGATGCGCGTCACCTCGTCGGCCGGGTACTCCGAGCCCATCAACCGGGTGACGGCGACCGCCAGCAGCACCGCCGTCACGCTGCCGACGAACGCCGTGAGCAGGTGGAACCACCAGCGGGGCTGCAACACCCAGGTGGCGGCCATCCCGACGCCGTAGCCCACCAGGGCGTACACCAGGGCGGACAGGCCGAAGGGGGTGTCGAGCAGCAGGTCGTAGGCGAGGCCGGCGCAGAACCCGTAGGTGGCGCCACGGTCGGCACCGCCCACGGAGCCGGCGGCGATGGCGGTCAGCAGCACCAGGTCGCCGAAGGCGCCGAACGCCTCCAGGTCGGACACCACGCCGACCTGCAGGACGAGTATGGCGAACACCAGCAGCGCCCCCCGCCGCAGAGCGATGGCTCGATCCGAGTTCATCGCTTCCCGCTCCTGCTGCTTCGCAGCGGGCCGCTCGGGCCACGCTCGCTCTCCCCCGGGCCTCGCTCGGCGGGCCTCGCTGCGGACGGACGCTCGCTCATGCCGGGGGCTCCCACTGCAGGATGCTGACGTAGGACAGGCGGTCGACGTCGACGAGCGGGTCGACGATCAGCTCGAGCGACAGGCCACCGGCACCCTCGCGGGTGGTGCGCACCTTGCCGACGGGAATGGCGTCCGGGTAGAGGCTGCGGTCGACGCCGCTGGTCACCACGCCCGTGCCGGCGGCGACGTCGGTGCCCGGCTCGATCGAGGCGTCGACCACCAGCGGCTCGCCCCGACCCTGGCCCCGGGCGGTGCCGAGGGCGCCCGTGCCGGCCAGGCGCACGCCGACGCGGAACTCGGGGTCGCTCACCAGCTCGACCGTGGCCCGGCCGCCCGACACCTGCGACACCCGGCCCACCAGCCCGCCGCCGGTGACCGCGGGCATCCCCACCTTGATGCCCTGGTCGCTGCCCTTGTTGATCTCGATGGCGTGCGAGAAGTTCGACCGGGGCCCCGACGTGACCTGGGCGGTGACCTTGGGGAGGTCGCCGGCCCACGGCAGCTCCAGCGACCGGGTCAGCTCGGCGAGCTGCTCGGCGGCATCGGTGTTGCTCACCTCGCCGGCCTCAATGGACGCGAGCTGCTCCCGCAGCTGCTGGTTCTCCTCGCGCAGCTCGTCGACGTCCTCGTTGCCGGTCCAGCCGTTCCAGGCGTCGGTCAGCGGGGCGGACACGACCTCGGCGGCGTCGTCGAACGGGTCGAACAGGCTGGCGGCCGCGTCGCGGGCCTCGTCGACCACGGCGACGTCACGCCGGTCGAGCACCAGCGCCGTGACGGCGGCCATCACCAGCACGGCGAGCCGGCCCCGGTTCCCTTCCACGCGTGCGACCGCCATCGGCGTCAGCGGGTGGACGACGCGAACAGCACACCGTTGAGCGCTTCGAAGTGCTCGAGCGACTGGCCGGAGCCGACGGCGACGGCGTGCAACGGGTTGGGGGCGATGGCGATCGGCATGCCGGTCTCGTCCTGCAGCCGGCCGTCGAGGCCGTTCAGGAGCGCCCCACCGCCGGCGAGCATGATGCCCTGGTCCATGATGTCGGCCGCCAGCTCGGGCGGCGTCATGTCGAGCGTGACCTTCACCGCGTCAACGATGGCAGACACAGGCTCGTCGAGGGCTTCGCGGATCTCCTCGGTGGTGGTGACGATGGTCTTCGGCAGGCCCGTGACCAGGTCACGGCCCCGGATCTCGGCATGGACCTCTTCCTGCAGCGGCCAGGCGCTGCCGAGGGTCACCTTGACCTCCTCGGCGGTGCGGTCGCCGATGAGGAGGCCGTACTCCTTCTTGATGTAGCTGACGATGGCCTGGTCCATCTCGTCGCCGCCGACCCGCACCGACTGGCTGGTGACGATCCCGCCCAGCGAGATCACCGCCACCTCGCTGGTGCCGCCGCCGATGTCGACGATCATGTTGCCGGTCGGCTCCTGCACCGGGAGCCCGGCGCCGATGGCCGCAGCCATGGGTTCCTCGATGATGTAGGCGCGGCGGGCACCCGCGTACTCGGCGGCTTCCTTGACCGCCCGCTGCTCGACGCCGGTGATGCCCGACGGGACGCAGATCACCATGCGCGGCTTCGACCAGCGGCGGTTGTGCACCTTCTGGATGAAGTAGCGCAGCATCTTCTCGCAGATCTCGAAGTCGGCGATGACGCCGTCCTTGAGAGGCCGGATGGCCTCGATGTGGCTGGGCGTGCGCCCGATCATGCGCTTCGCCTCGACGCCGACCGCGACCGGTCGACCGTCGCGCATGTTGACCGCGACGACGGAGGGCTCGTTGAGCACGATGCCCTTGCCGCGGACGTAGATGACGGTGTTCGCAGTACCGAGGTCCACCGCCATGTCCCGGCCCATGAGAAAGGAGAAGAGGTTGTCGGACATGGCTGTGGTCCTCCGGCCGTGCCGTGGAGGCGGGCGTAGGTTAACGAAGCGGTGGTGCCCGGCGGTCGATGGTTGCCCGGTCCCTGCTAGGCGGATACCTCAGGGAACCAGAGCTTGATCTCCCGGGCGGCGGAATCGTGGCTGTCGCTGGCGTGGACGAGGTTCTCGGTGGTGATGGCGGCGAAGTCGCCCCGGATGGTCCCGGGCTCGGCGTCGTCGACCTTGGTGGCACCCACCATCTTGCGCAGCAAAGAGAAGGTGTTGTCGGCCGGGCCCTCCACCACCATGGCGAAGACCGGCGATCGGGTCAGGAACGTGACGAGCTCGCCGTAGAACGGCTTGTCGCGGTGCTCGTCGTAGTGCTCCTCGGCGAGGTCCCGATTCACGCTGCGCAGTTCGGCGGCCACCAGGGTGAAGCCCTTGCGCTCGATCCGGCTCACGATCTCGCCGACGAGGCCGCGCTCGACGGCGTCGGGCTTGCACATCACGAATGTCCTCTGGGTCACAACGACGCAAGGTAGCCGCTCTGGGTGACCGCCCCGGAACCCCCTGGTGAGGGGACTCTCGGATAAGGCGCGTCCTATCATCCTCGTCCTGCCCTCCCTGCCGACCCCTCCCCTGGCCGCGCCGACGGTCGACGAGCCGTTCTTCGTCGAGCGGGCGCAGCGGGCGCCCGGCGAGCGACGCAGCCTCGGGCGGGCGCGGCTGCTCGCCGAGCGGCTCGACCTGCCGCTGGCGGACCTGCACCCGCTGGTGGTCACCGGGTCGAAGGGCAAGGGCACGGCGGCGACGTACGCGGCGGCGGCGCTGCGGGCGGCGGGCCGGTCCGTGGGGCTGATCACCAGCCCCGGCTACCGGAGCCACCGGGAGCGCATCCGGCTCGACGGCGAGGCGATCCCGGAGCGGGACTTCGCCCGGCTCGCAGGCCTGCTGGCCGACGCGGTCGACCGGCTGCCGGCGCACGTGCCGGGCGGCGGCTACGTGTCGCCCACCGGCGCCTTCACCATCGCCGGGCTGCGGTGGCTGGTCGACCGGGGCTGCGACGCCCTGGTGGTGGAGGCCGGCCTGGGCGGGGCGTCCGACGAGTCGTCGCTCACCCGGCCGGCGGTGGTGGCGCTCACCGAGATCTTCGAGGAGCACCTCGGCATCATCGGCGACGACGTGGTGGAGGTGGCGCAGGACAAGGCCGGCACGATCTGCGCCGCCACGCACTCGGTGCTCACGGTCCCCCAGGACCCCCGGGTGGGCGCGGTGATCGCGGGCGCGGCCCGACGCCACGGCGCGGCGCTGTCGATGGTGAGACCGACCGACGTGCCCGTCGACCTCCCGACCGACCTCATGCGCGCCAACGCCGCCCTCGGCCTGCGAGCGGCGGCGGCGCTCGGCGCCCCGGCCGGCCCCGTCCCCGACGTGCGGCTGCCGGGGCGACTGTCGGTGCACCGCCGGGGGTCGCAGACCTGGGTGCTCGACTCGGCTATCAACCCGAAGGGCCTGCGCACCGCGCTCGACTGGTGCCGGCGGTCGATCGGCGAACCGACGGCGGTGCTCCTGTCGATCCCCGACACCAAGGACCGCGACGCCTGCCTGGCCGCGCTCCCCGACGTCGACTTCCGGCTGCTCCGGGTCGACGCGTCGCACCTGACGTTCCCGCCCGGGCTACCCCTGCTGACCGACCTCGACGCTCCGTCGCTGGGCGACCTCGTCCTCGCCATGGGGACGATCAGCTTCGTCGGCACCACGCTCGACCTCCTGGAGGTCGACATGACCCGGTTGTTCTAGAGCAAGCCCAGGCGGCGGCACTCCGAGCGGGCCGTGCCGACCGTGCGCAGGGAGCCGACGACCATGACCACGTCGGCCTCGCCGGCCAGGTCGGGGGCGTCGTTCCACACGTGGCGCAGCGCCGCGGCGACGTCGGGGACCACCTCGGTCTCGGCGCCCCGCACCCGCACGTGCTCGGCCAGCTCCTCGGCCGGCAGCGCCCGGGGTGAGGCGGGCGTGCAGGCGACCACCCGGTCGCCGGGCCGCACGTCGAAGCCCTCCAGCATCTCGTCGACGTCACGCCCGGCCAGGACGCCGATGATCCAGTGGCGGCGGCCGCCGATCTCGAACTCCTCGGCCAGCGTCTCCCCCACGGCCGCCGCGCTGTCCGGGTTGTGGGCCCCGTCGAGCACCAGCAGCGGCGACCGGTGCACCACCTCGAAGCGCCCCGGCAGCGTCAGGCGGGCCAGCCCGTCCCGCACCACCTGGGGGTCGAGCGCCCGGCCGAACAGCCCCTCCACCGCGGCGATCGCGCACGCCGCGTTGTCGGCCTGGTGGGTGCCGTGGACGGGCAGGAACACGTCGTCGTAGCGCCCGTTGGGCGTGATGACCGTGATCAGGTGCCCGCCCAGCGCCAGCTTGTCCTGCTCGCAGCCGAAGTCGCGGTCGCGCACCCACACCGTGCCCGGGCCCTCGGCCTCGAACACCGGCAGCAGCTCGGGGTCGGTCTCGCCCAGCACCAGGTGGCTGCCCGGCGTGATGATGCCGGCCTTCTCCTCGGCGATGCGCCGGCGCCAGTCGCCCTGGCCGTCGGTGTGGTCGCGCCCGACGTTCGTCACCACCGCCACCTGGGCCGCACCCACGTTGGTGGCGTCGTAGCGGCCCAGCAGCCCCACCTCCACCACGGCGACGTCGACGGCGACGTCGGCGAAGTACGAGTAGGCCGCCGCGGTGACGAGGTCGAAGTGCGTGGGCCGCACCCCGCCCGTCTCCTCCAGCACCAGCGGTTGGAGGGCAGCCAGCTCGCTGAGCACCCGGGTCAGCTCGTCGGCGGCGATCGGGTCGAGGTTCCAGGCGATGCGCTCGACGATGTGCTCGAGGTGCGGGCTCGCGTAGGTCCCCACCGACAGCGAGTGGGCCACCAGCAGGGCGGAGATCATCCGGGCGGTGGAGCCCTTGCCGTTGGTGCCGGTCAGGTGGACGATCGGGTACGCCTGCTCGGGGTTGCCCATCACCTCGGCCAGCACCCGCATCACGTCGAGCGACAGGCCCTCGACGCGGCCGGCGATCGCCGGCGTCTGCTCCCAGTCGACGTGGTCGTCCAGGAACGCGAGGGCCTCGTCGATCCCCTTGAAGGGACGAGCGGGCGTGCTGCGGGGCCGGCGGGTCAGGATGCCGCCCGACGTGGGCGCTGCTGGCGCGGCACGTCGGACCGGGGGACCAGCGTGGGGTTCACCTTCTCGAGCACCGTGTCGCGGTCGACCACGCACTTGCCGACATCGCTGCGGCTCGGCAGCTCGTACATGAGGTTCAGCAGGACCTCTTCGAGGATCGCCCGCAGGCCTCGGGCACCGGTGCCCCGGAGCAGGGCCTGGTCGGCGATGGAGGCCAGCGCGTCCTCGGTGAAGGACAGCTCGACGTCCTCGAACTCGAAGATCTTCTGGTACTGCTTGACCAGCGCGTTCTTCGGGTCGACCAGGATGCTGATGAGCGCCTCGCGGTCGAGGCTCGACACGGCCCCGATCACCGGCAGGCGGCCGACGAACTCGGGGATCAGGCCGAACTTGAGCAGGTCCTCGGGCTGCACGTGCTCGAGCAGCGCGCCCAGCTCCTTGTCCTTGTAGCGGCGGACATCGGCGGTGAAGCCGACGCCGTTGTTGCCCATCCGGCTCTCGATCAGCTTTTCGAGCCCGGCGAACGCACCACCGCAGATGAACAGGATGTTGGTGGTGTCGATCTGGATGAACTCCTGGTGGGGGTGCTTGCGGCCCCCCTGCGGCGGCACCGAGGCGGTGGTGCCCTCCAGGATCTTGAGGAGCGCCTGCTGCACGCCCTCGCCCGACACGTCACGAGTTATCGACGGGTTCTCGCTCTTGCGGGCGATCTTGTCGATCTCGTCGATGTAGATGATGCCGGTCTCGGCCTGCTTGACGTCGTAGTCGGCGGCCTGGATCAGCTTGAGCAGGATGTTCTCGACGTCCTCGCCCACGTAGCCGGCCTCGGTGAGCGCGGTGGCGTCGGCGATGGCGAACGGCACGTTGAGCATGCGGGCCAGCGTCTGGGCCAGCAGCGTCTTACCGCAGCCGGTGGGCCCGATCAGCAGGATGTTCGACTTCGACAGCTCGACGTCGGTGGCCGTGGTGCCGTACTGGACCCGCTTGTAGTGGTTGTAGACCGCCACCGAGAGGATCCGCTTGGCGTGGTCCTGGCCGACGATGTAGTCGTTCAGGAAGTCGAAGATCTCGACGGGCTTGGGCAGCTCGTCGAAGCGCAGCTCACTCGGCTCGGTGAGCTCCTCCTCGATGATCTCGTTGCAGAGGTCGATGCACTCGTCGCAGATGTAGACGCCTGGGCCCGCTATGAGCCGCTTGACCTGCTTCTGCGACTTGCCGCAGAAGGAGCACTTCAGCAGCTCGCCGCCGTCTCCGAACTTGGCCACGTCAGGTCCCCCGTCCCTTCTGCACTCGTTCCACTAGTTGGACCGCCCGATGGGGCCGGTCACGTCGGCAGACTGCCGCGCGCTGATGACGTCGTCGAGGATGCCGTACTCCTTGGCCTCGACCGCGCTCATCACGAAGTCGCGGTCGGTGTCGCGGTGGATCCGATCGACGTCCTGGCCCGTGTGCTGGGCCAGGATCTCCTCGAGGAGGATGCGCATGCGCATGATCTCCTTGGCCGCCAGCTCGACGTCGGTGGCCTGGCCGCCGGCCTGGCCCCAGGGCTGGTGGAGCAGGATGCGGGCGTGCGGCAGGGCCAGGCGCTTGCCGGGCGTGCCGGCCGCCAGCAGCACCGCTGCCGCCGAGGCCGCCTGACCGAAGCAGATCGTGCTCAGGTCGGGCTTGATGAAGCTCATCGTGTCGTAGATCGCGAACAGCGCCGTGATGTCGCCACCTGGGCTGTTGATGTAGATGCTGATGTCCTTGTCGGGGTTCTCCGACTCGAGATGGAGCAGCTGCGCGCACACCAGGTTGGCGACGGTGTCATCGATCGGCGTGCCCAGGAAGATGATGTTCTCCTTGAGCAGCCGGCTGTAGAGGTCGTAGGACCGCTCACCCCGGTTGGTCTGCTCGACGACCGTCGGAACCAGGTAGTTGCGGATCACCGTCTCGTGATTCACTCGCTCTCCGTGTCGTCGTTGGCGGCGCTGTCGTCGTCGTTGGCGGCTGTGGAACCCGATTGCCCTGACTGACCTGCCGGGGCACCCTCCTGCTCGTCGCCGGCGACCTCGAGGTCGGCCCGATCGACGGGCTTGCCCTCCTGGTCGACCAGCTCGACCCGCTCAACGAGCCAGTCGAGTGCCTTGCGCTTCCTGATGTCCGAGCGTAGCCCTGGGAGCTGACCACCGCGTTCCAAGCGGTCGAGCACCTTGCGGGGTTTCTCGCCGAGGCGCTGGGCGACGCCCTCGATCTCGGCGTCGACGTCCTCGTCATCGCACACGATCTGCTCGGCGTCGGCCACGGCCCGCAGCGCCAGGTCGATCTTCACGCCGTCGGCGGACGGAGCGCGCATCTCGTCGAGCAGCTCCTCGGGCGCCTTGCCGGTGGCGGAGAGCCACTGGTCGAGGTCGAGGCCCTGGGCCCGCAGGCGCAGCGCCATCTCCTGGAGGCGGTCCTGCACCTCCTTGTCGACCAGGGTGGCGGGCGGCTCCATGTCGACGAGCTTGGCCAGCGCCTCGCGGGTGCGCTCGTTCACCTGCATCTGCGCCTGCAGCTGCTGGCGGGCCAGCAGGTTCTCGCGGATGTTCCCGCGCAGCGCCTCGATGGTGTCGAACTGCGAGTTCTCCTCGGCCCACTCGTCGTCGGCCTCGGGCAGCACCCGCTCGTTGACCTCCTTCACGAGGACGCGGAACTCGAGCTCGCGGGTCTCCTCCTCGTCGGGGTGGGTGGCGGGGAACGAGAGGATCTCGCCGGGCTTCACGCCGCGGAGGTTCTCGTCGACCTCGGGCGTGATCATCCCGCTGCCGACGGTGTAGCTGTAGTCGTCGGCGGTGAGGCCGTCCTGAGCGTCGCCGTCGAGGGTGCCGGTGATGTCGATGGTGACGACGTCGCCCTCCTGGGAGGAGCGGTCGACGGGCGCCGTCGTGGCCTGCACCTGGCGCATGCGGTCGATCTGCGCCTCGACGTCCTCGTCGGCGACGTCGGGGCGGTCGATCTCCACCCGCAGGCTGCCGTAGCCGGGCACCTGCACCTCGGGGCGCACCTCGACGACGGCGTCGAAGGCGAGCGGGCCCTCGCCCTCCTCGCCGGCGGTGATGTCGATCTCGGGCGCGGCGATGGCGTCGACGTCGTGCTCGCTCAACGCCTGGGCGTAGAACTCGGGCAGCGAGTCGTGCAGAGCTTGCTCGCGGCCGACGTTGGCACCGAGCCGGCGCTCCAGGATCTTGCGGGGTGCCTTGCCCGGACGGAACCCGGGGATGCGCACCTCCTGCGCGATCTTGCGGAACGCGGCGTCGACGGCTTTGTCGAACTCCGCCTCGTCGACCTCGACGGAAACCTTGACTTTGTTCCCCTCGAGGGGCGCGACGGTGGCCTTCACAGGGCGTGGAGTGTAGGGGGTGCCGGGGCCGTCTCGAACCATCCGGCAACCGTTGTCGGCGCTCGGTGGTCCGCCAAGTACCATCGGACGACCGACCGGGGAGTGGCGCAGACTGGTAGCGCACCTGCTTTGGGTGCAGGAGGTCGGGGGTTCAAATCCCCCCTCCCCGACTGGGTCCCGATAACTTGCGGCCCTGCGGGTGTAGCTCAATGGCAGAGCCCCAGACTTCCAATCTGGCAACGCGGGTTCGATTCCCGTCACCCGCTCTCCTCTCCCCCGGGTTTCTCCACCACCGACCCGGCGCCGCCACGACGGAGGCCCTGCTACGAATGGCAGGGCCTTCGGCACAGCGTGCGAAGGCCGACACGGGTTGGTCCTGGAAAGTCCTCTCGGCCCGAACGTATGTTCGCTACCATGAAGCTCGTATGGAAGCGCATGTACCTCGGCTCGTACCACGGCTACTCCGACGAGGGTCGGCAGGTCGCCCAGATCGGCCACGTGATCGGCCCCGACGGCGAGAGCGAGGGCTGGCTGGTCTACCTCGTCCACCACCTGGGTGAGCTGCCCGGCCGCTACCCCACCGAGGAGGCCGCGCAGACCGCGGCCGAGACCACCCTCGACCAGTACGCCTGACGGGCCGGCTTCGGCGGGGAACCGGGGGTCGGGGTCGGGCGGGGAACAAAGGGCGGCGGGGTATCGGTTGGAAGGTGTCCATGAACGACGCCACCACCGCCAGGGGGCGTGTCCGCATCGAGCCGGGCGCCAAGCGCCTGCGTGCCTTCGTCGACGGGCACCTCGTGTTCGACACGATCCGCCCGCTCTACGTGTGGGAGATCCCCTACTTCCCCGTCTACTACGTGCCCGCCGACGACGTGGTGGCCACGCTGGTCGCCACCGGCGAGGTCACCCGCTCGCCGAGCCGCGGCGACGGCCACCAGCACGACGTGAAGGTCGCCATCGCCACCGTGCCCGGTGCGGCCACGACGTTCCCCGACTCACCGTTCGAGGAGCTCCGCGACCACGTCCGCTTCGAGTGGGACGCCCTCAGCGCCTGGTTCGAGGAGGACGAGGAGGTCTTCACGCACCCCCGCAGCCCGTACGTGCGGATCGACGTCCTGCCGTCGTCGCGGCACGTCGTGGTGAAGGCGGGCGACACCGTGCTGGCCGACTCCACCCACGCCCACGTCCTCCACGAGACCGGCCTGCGGCCCGTCTGGTACATCCCGCGGCTCGACGTGCGGATGGACCTGCTGGCGCCGTCGAACACCATCACCCACTGCCCCTACAAGGGCACGACCGTGCACCTCTCGGCGCCGCTCGACGGCGAGACGAAAGACGTCGCCTGGTCGTACCCCACTCCACTGCCGGAGAGCGAGCGCGTCGCCGGCCTGGTCGCCTTCTACGACGACCGGGTCACGGTGCTGGTCGACGGCGTCCCCGTCACGAAGTAGCCCGAACACCCGCGGCGACAGCTCCTCGTGCGCCCGACGAGTCCTGCAACGAGCGCCATTTTCAAGGGCTTTACAATCGGTGCATGAGGCTCCGGACGTTCACCGCCGTCACCACGCTCACGCTCGTGTCGGTCGTGTCGGCGGGGTGCGCGACCAACGACGACCGGACCGAGAGCTGCGCCCCGACCGACCGCGGCGGCGACGTCGAGGACGCCCTGCAGGACCTCGAGCGGCTCGCCGACGACGAGGACACCAACCTCAACAACGTCGACAGCCGGCTGGAGCAGCTCGGTGACGACATCAACGACGTCATGAACACCACCGACGACCCCAACGCCCTGCAGCCGCGGGACGCCGACCTGTCGTTCGACGACCTGCGGACCTCGATCGAGGACCTCGGCAACGCCGAGAACCTGAGCGAGACCGGCGACGCCCTCGACGATGCCCTGTCCCAGCTGGGCGACGCCGTCGAGCGGATGAGCGAGGCCACGGAGGACTGCACTCCGTAGGTCCGGGGAAACCCTTTCGGGTGCCCGAGCGTAGACAGTGCATGCGACATCGCTGGGTGGTGATCCTGGCCGCCTCCGTGATGCTGGCGTCCGGCTGCTCGTCGTCCGGCTGCACGGCGGGCACCGACGACGAGCCCGAGAAGCTTGAACAGGGCCACCCCGCGAGCGGGCTACCTTCGCCGCAAGCAATCGCGGGAGGACACACCTATGGCATTGCGGGACAAGCTGGCGACCCGGTCCCAGCCCTTACTACCTCCGGGTAGCCGCATCCGGCAGACCTTCGTCTGCCAGACGGGGCCGAGTCCCTGGATGTTCCTGATCACCTACATCGTCTTCTTCTTCATCAAGTACCGGATCGTGTGCGTCACCGAGGACGCGATCTACGTGCTGCGCGCCGGCAAGTTCAGCGTGCGGCCCAAGGAGCTGATCGCCACGCTGCCGCGGCGGACGCAGCTCGGCCCGGTGTCGGGCATGTGGGGCAAGCTCGACCTGCTGGGCGAGCGTCACTGGGTGCACAAGCGCTTCCACAAGGACATCACCGCCGCCGACTACGAGGCCGCCCAGTTCGGCGCCCCGGCCCAGGCCCCGGTGCCCCCGCCCCAGGCGTAGCGGCTCAGCCCGAGCGGCCCGGCGACGGGGCGGCGCCCCGTTCGATCTGGGCCCGGATCTGCTCGCGCTCGGCGACCGCGGCGGGCAGCGTCCCCACGGGGATGTGCCAGCTGCGGCCGTCGGGTGCGACCAGCTCGCACTGCCAGCTGCCCCGCAGCAGCCACGACGCGAACACCAGCACCGCCACCACGGCGACCAGCAGGACCTCCAGGACCAGGATCGTGACGACCACCAGACCGACGGCGAGCACCGACCACGCCGCGACCTGCGACGTCTCCTCGAGGCGCTCGACCGGCTGCGACGGGTGCGCCGGCTCGTCCCGCTGCACGTAGCGCAACGGCGTCGGGGCCAACGCCACGCGCACCGCCCAGCTGCGGCCGTAGGTGTCGACGACGGTGGCGGGGTCGGCCTGGTCGTGCCGGCGGCGTCGGGCGGCCCGGACCAGCAGGTACACGACCGACCCGAGCGCATAGGCGACGGCCAGCCGCACCAGCCCGCCGATCAGCTCGGCCACCACCTCGACGACCAGCGTCACCGCGACCCGCCCACCGCTGCCGCCTCTCCCGCCTCAGCCGGACCCGTGGAAGTAGACGTGCAGGATCTCGCCCGTCGCCAGGTCCATCGTGGCGTCCCAGAAGCAGGCGCCGCCGTCGCTGACCTCGATCCAGCCGTGCTCCCAGTCGCTCATGCCGTCCGCCGCCGCCGTGTCGCAGATGCCCGCCACCACCAGCTGGCGGCCACCGTCCGACCCGCCGCTGACGCCCGCGTACTGGCGCACGTAGCCGCCCAGGTCGTCGGGTGTGACCTCCTCGCCGCTGGCGTTGACGGCCGCCGGCAGCGCCGCCGGGAGCCGTTCCTCGAACCGGGCGACGTCGGCCTCGGTCGGCACGAACCCCTCGGCCCCCTCGAACGTCGGCCCGGCGTCGAGCAGCACTCCCCGGTAGCCGTCGCCCTCCACCAGGGTGCCGGCGTCGGGCTCGCCGACGCCGCCCGCGCCGAACGGCCCGGCCGACGAACCGTCGTCCCCGCACCCTGCGATCAGCCCCACCAGGATTGCCCCCACCACGAGTCCTCCACGTCGCATCATGCCGCTTCGGACGAGTTGTGCAACCCGGCTGGTTCCCGTCGGCCCCGCCGGGACCGGGCGTCAGGGCACCAGCACCACCCGGCCGACGGCCTGACGGCTCTCCAGGTAGGCGTGGGCGTCGGCGGCGTCGGCGAGCGGGTAGGTGCGGTCCACCAGCACCTGCAGGCGTCCGGCGGCCACGTCGTCGACCAGCTCCGCCACCATCGCCCGACCCCGGGGCTGCACCACCTCCAGCCCGAAGAAGACCGCCGTGAGCGAGCAGTTGCCGGCCGACAGCAGCGACACGTCGAGCAGCCTCGGCTCCCGGCCGGCGTTGCCGACGGCGACGCAACGCCCGCGGTAGTCGAGCGAGCGGACACTGCCGGCCAGGATCGAGCCGCCGACCGAGTCGACGACCAGGTCGACACCCCGGCCACCCGTGAGCGCCCGGACCTGGTCCACCCAGTCGCCCTGCGTGTAGTCGACGGCGTGGTCGAGCCCGAGCGGCCGCACGCGCTCCAGGCGTTCGAGGCTCGACGCCGTGGCGACCACCGTGGCGCCCGCCCGCTTGGCCAGCTGGATCGCGGCGATGCCCACGCCGCCCGCGCCCGCCTGGACGAGCACCGTCTCGCCCTCGACCAGGTGCCCGAACTCGAACAGGCAGTCGTGCGCGGTCCCGAAGCCGATGGGCACGCAGGCCGCGGCGACGACGTCGGCGCCGTCGGGGATGGGCCACGTCACGATCGACGGCACCGCCACCAGCTCGGCGTGCGAGCCCGACACCATCGTGGCGACCACCTTCTGCCCCACGTGACGGTCGTCGACGTCGGCGCCGACCTCCACGATGGTGCCGGCGGCCTGGTAGCCGACGATGTGCGGGCTCGACGTCATCTCGCCGCCCGCCCGGTGCAGCACGTCGCCGCCCTCGATGCTGATGACCTCGACGGCGATCAGCACCCCACTGGGGTGGCAGGTCGGATCGGGGACATCCTCGTAGCGGAAGACGTCGGGCCCACCCGTCTCGTAGTAAACGGCAGCCTTCATGTCGGCACGCTACCGGTGCCCGGTGACGTCGGCCGGGCCCACGTCTGGGCCCAGGCGTCGAGGGGCTCGATGGCGGCACCGAGGGTCCGACCGAGGTCGCTGAGCTCGTAGCGCTCGGTGTCGTCGCGCACGACGAGGCCGGCGCCGGTCAGCTCGCTGAGCCGCTGGTAGAGGACGCTCGACGACATCCGGTCGCAGCGGTCCCGCAGCGCCCGGGCGCCGAGGGGGCCGTGGCGGAGCTCCCACAGGATCCGCAGCGCCCAGCGCCGACCCAGCAGATCGAGCGCGGCCATGAGCGGGCGGCCGGTGGTCGATCCTCGGACGGGACGGCCGGGCCGTGGCGTCACGATGGCTCCTTCTCCGGCTCGTCGTGTTTCTATTTCCGAAACGCTACCGTGCCCGGACATGGCCCGCATCGACCCCGTGACCGCCCCGTTCGACGACACCGCCGGCCCGCTGCTGGCAACGATGATGCCCAGTGACGCGGAACCGATCGCCCTGTTCCGCACGCTGGTCCGCAACCCCACGATGAGCGCCGCGATGGGCCATTGGGGTCGCTACGAGCTGGGCCGGGACCTGTCGCTGTCGAGGCGCGAGCGCGAGATCGTCATCCTTCGCACGTGTGCCCGCTGCGCCTGCGAGTACGAGTGGGGCGTGCACGTGGCGGTGTACGCCGAGCGGGTGGGGCTCGACCGCGACCAGGTGGCGTCACTCACCCACGGCTCCCCCGCCGATGCGTGCTGGACCGACCCCGCCGAGGCCGCCCTCGTCGCCGCCGCAGACCAGCTGCACGACACGTCGCACCTCGACGACGACGCCTGGTCGGCCCTCGCCGCCACCCGGTCAACCGAGCAGCGGCTCGACCTCCTCTTCCTCGCCGGCTGGTACCACGCCATCAGCTACGCCGCGAACGGTGCCCAGGTCGACCACGAGACCTGGGCACCCCGCTTCGCCGACTACGCGCCGGAGCCGTCGTCGTCCTGACCGCTCAGGCGAGCGAGGCGGCCAGTTCCTCCAGGACGTCCATCTGCTCCTGCATGCCGCCCTCCATGCCGGAGTCGAGGATGATGTCGCGCAGCTCCTTGCTGCCGGCGTGCGTCAGCAACGAGAGGGTGGTGCGACCGTCGGACTCGGCGAAGGTGACGATGTTCACCGGGGCCGCGTCGTCGGGCATGCCCTCGGTGTCGGGTGTCTCGTAGATCTCGGTCATGACGATCCGCTCGTCGGGGACGATCTCCCGGTACGTGCCGTGGAAGGCGACCTCGAAGCCGCCGTTGGCCTCCATCACGTAGCGCCACCGACCGCCGACCTGCAGGTCGATCTCGACGCTGGCCATGCGGCCGCGGTGGCCGGCCCACCAGCGCGTCACCAGCTCGGGCGTGGTCCACGCCCGGTAGACGAGGTGCCGCGGGGCATCGAGCTCCCTGGTGATGAGGATCTCCTCGTCGCTCGGGAGCGTCACCTTCGCCGTTCCGCTACTCACTGCCATGACCTTCCTCCTTGTCTCGGTCTTCCTTGAGGTCTTCCAACACCGTGTCCAGCAGCTCGAACCGCTCCGACCACGTGCGCTCGTAGTTGCTCACCCAGTCGTGGATCGGCTTCAGCGCCCGGCCGTTCACCCGGTAGAGCCGCTGCCGGCCCTCGTCGCGCACCGCGACCGCCCCGACCTCGCGCAGGACCCGCAGGTGCTTCGACACCTGGGGCTGCCCCAGCCCGAGCACCCGCACCAGCTCGCCGACGGGTCGCTCTCCCCCGTCGACCAGGGCGTCGAGGATCTCCCGTCGGCGGGGCTCGGCCACCGCGTTGAACACGTCTGTCGTCGTCGCCGCTCGTGCCACACCGACGATCATATACCGATATAGGAATACGTCAACCCAAGTGACGGCTGGACGACCGCCGTGGCCGCGGCGGAAACACCCGGGGAACAAGGCGAATCGACGCTTGTGCGAGGAGCCCTACATCGTCAGGATGCCGGCATGGAACGCCGGGATCTCATCAAGGCGAGCCTCGCGTTGGGGGGTTCGATCGTCGTCGGGGGCTGCCGACCGTGGCCGCGCCCGCCCAGCCACGGGGCCATCCGCCGCTCGATCCTCGACCGGTCGCCGGCCGAGAGCGGGATCGACACCGTCGTCGTCGTGATGATGGAGAACCGCTCGTTCGACAGCTACCTCGGCTGGCTGGCCCGCGACCACGACTACATCGACGCCGGCCGGCGCCGCTACGGCCGCCGCTTCTCCGTCGACGGCAAGCAGCGCCAGCGCTTCCCCGGCCCCGACGGTGCGCCCGTCGATACCTACCGCCGCATCCACTTCCCCGATCCCGACCCCTGGCGGGCCTGCGGCCACCCCGACCCCGGGCACGGCTGGAACGCCGGCCGGGCCCAGCGCGACGGCGGCTTCCTGGCCGAGGGCAGCGGCAACGACATCTTCGCCCTCGGGTACTTCGAGGGCGAGGACCTGCCGGTCTACGACGCCCTGGCCCGCCGCTTCGTCACTTGCGACCGCTGGCACTCCTCGGTGCTGGCCCCGACCTACCCGAACCGGGAGTACCTGCTGTCGGGGCAGTCGGGTGGCAACAAGACGAACGCCTTCCCCACCGGCGACGGCTTCCCGTGGGACACCGTGGTCGACCGCCTGGCCCGCGCCGGCGTCACCACCGCCGACTACTACAGCGACCTGCCGCCGCTCGCGCTGTGGGGGTCGCGCATGGGTCCCCACCTGCGCACGATCGACGGCTACTACGAGGACGCGGCCGCCGGTCGCCTCCCGCAGGTGACGTTCGTCGACCCGGCCTTCGTGGGCGACGCCCGCTCCGACGACCACCCCCACGGCGACCCCCGGGCCGCCCAGCGCTTCGTCCGTGACGTGTTCGCCGCCTTCGCCCGGTCGCCGCAGTGGCGCAACGGCCTGTTCGTGCTGACCTACGACGAGTGGGGCGGCTTCTTCGACCACGAGCGGCCCCCGCACCTGCCCGACGAGCGGGCCAGCGATGTCGACGAGGACGACTTCAGCCAGGCCGGCTTCCGCGTGCCGACGCTGCTGGCGTCGCCCCGCGCCCTGCCCGGGGCGATCGACCACCAGCAGTACGACCACACGTCGGTGCTGCGGTTCCTGGAGTGGCGCTTCCTCGGGGCACCCGCCCGGGGGCCACGGGCCCGCACGCCGTGGTACCTGACCGAGCGCGACCGCCACGCCAACAACCCCGGCGAGCTGCTGAGCGCCGAGTACTTCGAGCCCGACCTCCACTTCGACCCCGACCTGCACATCCCCGACCCGACCGCCGGCTGCGGCCCCGAGGGCGCCACCACGACGACCGCCGCCGCGCTGGAGCCCTCGCCCTGGGAGGAGGGCCTCGCCTCCGGCTACTGGGAGCGGGTGGGGCTCACGTCGCTCCCGGCCTGAACGGCGGCGACGGCGCAGGCCCGAGCCTGCTCGGCGCTGGGAGCGGCCACGACCTGGGCGGCGAGGCGCCGGCAGTCCGCCAGCGAACGGGCGCCCAGTGCCCGGCGGACGAGCGGGACGGCCCGGGCCGACATCGACAGCGACGTGACGCCCAGCCCCGCGAAGACGGGCGACAGGGCGGGGTCGGCGGCGGCCTCGCCGCACAGCCCGACGGGCTTGCCCAGCTCGGCGCCCGCCGCCGCGCAACCGGCGATCAACTGCAACAGCGCGGGCTGCCACGGGTCGAGCAGGTTCCAGAGGGCGCCTTCCATGCGGTCGGCGGCGAACGTGTACTGGGCGAGGTCGTTGCTGCCGATGCTGACGAAGTCGACCTCGGCCAGGATCTCCCGGGCCCGGAGGGCGGCCGCCGGCACCTCGACCATCACCCCGACGGTGTCGAGCCCCGCCCGGCGCGCCCGGCGGGCGAACCACGACGCCTCCTCGGCGGTGGCGACCATCGGCGCCATCACCCAGGCCTCGGCCCCGTCGACGTCGGCCACGGCGGCGGCGAGCGCTTCGAGCTGCGTGACCAGCACCTCGGGGACCTGACGGGCGATCCGCAGCCCCCGCACCCCCAACGCGGGGTTGGGGCCGGGCGCCACGGGCATGAACGGCAGCGGCTTGTCGGCGCCGGCGTCGAGCGTGCGCACGACCACCTTGCGGCCCGCCGCCGCCGACAGGACCGACCGGTAGGCGGCCCGCTGCTCGTCGAAGGACGGCGGGTCGACCCGGTCGAGGAACAGGAACTCGGTGCGGAACAGGCCCACGCCCTCGAACCGGTCGTCGACGACGTCGTCGAGGTCGGCCACCGCCCCGATGTTGAGCAGCAGGGCGACCGACGGCGCGTCGACCACCGCGGCCGACTCGGCGTCGCCCTGCCCCGCCAGCTCGGCGGCGAGACGCCGGGCCTGCTCGGCCAGCTCGTCGCGACGCGCCCCGTCGACGCCGGCCTCCACCACTCCCGCCTCGGCGTCGACCGCCACCGTGGTGCCGTCGACCACGTCCATCACCCCGGTGCAGGCGACGACGCAGGGCAGGCCCAGCGAGCGGGCCAGGATCGCCGTGTGGCTGGTCGGCCCGCCCTGGGCGGTCACCAGCGCCAGCACGCGCGAGGGGTCGATGCCGACGGTGTCGGCCGGCCCGAGGTCGTGCGCGGCGAGCACGAACGGGTGGCCGGGATCGGGGATGCCGGGCATCGGCAGTCCCAGGGCGACGGCGACGGCCCGGTCCCGCAGGTCATCGAGGTCCTGCGCCCGTTCGGCGAGGTAGCCGCCGGCCGCGGCGAGGGTGTCGCGGTGCCGGGCGAACAGCAGGTGGAGGGCGTGGACGGCGTCGGTGCGGACGTCGACGAGCTGCTCCACGTCGTCGCCCAGAGTGGGGTCGGCGGCGATCATGCCGAGGGCGTCGAGGATGTCCGTGGCCGTCGGGTCGGTGGCGGCGGCCGAGCGGGACGTCAGGTCGGCGCTGACCGCGGCCAGCGCCTGCCGCGCCCGCTCGACCTCGGCCGCCGGGTCGTCCACCGGCGAGGCGGGGGGCAGCTCCGGTGGACGACCCATCCTCACCAGCGGCCCGACGACGATCCCGACGCCGATCCCGATGCCCCGGTAGACGTCAGGCATCGGAGGGATCCGGCTCGGGGGCCGCGTCGAGGTCGGCGGCCAGCAGCTCGGCCAGCTCATCGACGGCGGCGACGCCCTGCGCGTCGTCCGACGCCGTGAGGGTCACCGCCGTGCCCTGGACCGCGCCGAGCGCCAGCACCGCCAGCATGCTGTCGGCCCGGGCCGGCTTCTTCCCGTCGACCGTGGCCGTGACCGGCACGGGCAGCGCCGCGGCGGCCCGGACGAAGAGGCGGGCCGGGCGGGCGTGCAGCCCGCTGGCCGAGCCGACGGTGACTGTGCGTTGGGCCATGTGTTCCCCCTGAGGATCAAGGCTCGATGGTCACCTTGATGGCCTCGCCGCGAGCGACGATGTCGATGCCCTCCACGACCGCGTCGAGCGGCAGGCGATGGGTGATGAGGTCGTCGACGGGGACGACGCCGGTGGCGATGAGCTCGAGCGCCCGGGCGTTGTGCGCCGGGCTGGAGCCGTTGGCGCCCACCAGGGTGAGCTCCCGGTAGTGGACGAGGTTGGAGTCGAGCGTGATGGTGGGCCGGTCCTTTGGCAGGCCCCCGAACAGGCTGAGGCGACCGCGCCGGGCGAGCATCAGCAGCGCCTGCTCCTGTGCCGCGCCGGCGGCCGTGGCCGTGATGGCGACGTCGACCCCGCGGCCGTCGGTCAGGTCCAGGACCCCGGCGAGCGGGTCGTCCGCTCCCCCGCCGAACGCCGCGTCGGGCCGGGCGACCAGCGCCGCCTGCTCGAGCCGGGCCGGGTTCACGTCGACCAGGAACACGCGGGCGGCGCCGTTGGCCCGGGCCATCCGCACGTGCAGGCAGCCGATCGGCCCCGCCCCCAGCACGACGACGTCGTCGCCCTTGCCGACCCTGGCCAGCTCCTGGCCGTTGATCACGCAGGCCAGCGGCTCCGACACCGAGGCCGCGGCGAAGCCGACGCCGTCGGGGATGCGGTTCAGCCCGTCCACCGCCAGCACCTTCGCCGGCACCCGGCAGTACGGGGCGAAGCCGCCGTCGTAGTGGTAGCCCATCGACTCCTGGTGGGGGCACACGGTGAACCGCCCGGCCCGGCAGTCGAGGCACACCCCGTCGGGGATGGCCGCGATCACCTGGACCCGGTCGCCCACCGACCACCCCGCGACGCCGGCGCCGACCTCGGCGATCTCACCGGCGATCTCGTGGCCCAGCGTGCGGGGCGGCACGATGTGGTGGTGCCCGTGGCGGCTGATCTTCACGTCGGTGCCGCAGGTGGAGCAGTTGCGCACCCGGATGACGACGTCGCCGGGGCCGGCCTCGGGCTCCGGCACGTCCTCCAGCCGGATGTCGCCGGGTGCGTGGAAGCGGGCGGCTCTCATGTCGGTGCGGACTCCTCGGGTGTGAGCAGCGCCAGGAGCTGCTCGGCGGTGCCGGCCCGGCGCAGGGCCTCGGCCCGGTCGGGTTCCATCAGCAGCTCGGCGAGCTGAGCCAGCACCGGCACGTGGAGGTCGCCGCGGGCGGCGATGCCGATGCAGAGGACGACGCGGTCGCCCTGCCAGTCGACGCCGGCCGGGAACTGCACCGCGCACAGGGCGTCCCGCCGGATCAGCGAGCGGCTGGCGAGGGTGCCGTGCGGGATGGCGACGCCCTCGCCGACGAAGGTGGGGGCGACGTCGCGCTCCCGCTCCACCATGGCGTCGACGTAGCCGTCCTCGACGGCCCCCGCGTCGACCAGCAGCCCACCGACCTGGCGCACCGCGGCCTCCCAGTCGGGCGCCACCTGGCCGAGGCGCACCGACGAGGGTGACAGCAGCTCGCCGATGACGACGTCAGCCATCGATCGTGCCTCCCTGCTCCAGGGCCTTCAGGACCTTCTCGACGGCCGGGTCGCCGATGAACAGCTGGAACGGCACCACCACCCGGCCCGGCGCCTTCCGCCGGGCCCGCTCGACGAGCCCGAGGTGGCAGAGGACGACGTCGGCATCGTCCGGGATGTGGTCGACGGGCGTGTGGGCGACCTCGACGTCGCGGCCCTTCAGGCGCTTCCTCACGGTGCTGGCGAGCATGACGCTCGACCCCATCCCGGCGTCGCAGGCGACGACGATCTTGCGCACCTCGGACGCATCGATGCTCACGTCACACCCCCTGCAGTCCGGCCTCGGGCTGGGCCTCGGCCTCGGCCTGGGCCTGGGCCTGGGCCCCGACCTTGGACTCGGCCTTCTGCCGGGCGCTGCGCTCGGAGGCGTCGGCCAGCTCCTCGGCCCCGACGGCGTCGTCGTCCTCGGCGGGCTCGCCGCGGCCGAAGCCGAGCAGCATCGCCCCCACGGCGAGGCTGACCGCGGTCGACACCGCGATCCCCGCCAGCACCCCGAAGTAGCCGCCCCTCGGTGTTTCGGCCAGGTAGGCGAAGATCGACCCGGGCGACGGTGTCGCCACCAGCCCGGCGCCGGTGACCTCGAAGACCAGGATGCCCGACATCCCACCGGCGATGGCGGCCAGGATCAGCCGGGGCTTCATGAGGATGTACGGGAAGTAGATCTCGTGGATGCCACCCAGGAACTGGATGGCGATGGCGGCCGGCACGGTCGGCCGGAGCGAGCGGGGCCCGAAGAAGAAGTAGGCCAGCAGGACCCCGAGGCCCGGGCCCGGGTTGCTCTCCAGCATGAACATGATCGACTCGCCCTTCTCGGCCGCCTCCGAGACGCCGAGCGGGCTGAGCACCCCGTGGTTGATGGCGTTGTTGAGGAACAGCACCTTGGCGGGCTCGATGATGATCGAGGACAGCGGGATCAGGTGGTTGTCGACCAGGTACTCGACGCCGTCGCCGAACCAGTCGCTCACGGTCCGGACCACCGGCCCGATGCCCCACACGCCGAGCACGACGAACCCGGCACCGATGATCCCGAGCGAGAAGTTGTCGACCAGCATCTCGAAGCCGGTGCTCACGCGGTCGCGCATCCGGTCGTCGAACAGCTTCAGCACGTAGGCGGCCAGCGGGGCGACGATCATCGCGCCGAGGAACATCGGGATCTGGCTGCCGTCGTCGGCGACACCGCCGACGACCACGCCCATCGTGGCCACGGCGCCGATGACGGCGCCGCGCTGGCCGTGGACCATCCGGCCGCCCGTGTAGCCGATGAGGATCGGCAGCAGGAAGAAGATCATCGGGTCGACGGCGGCCGCGTACTTCTCGTTCGGCAGCCACCCCGTGTCGATGAACAGGGCGGTGATCAGCCCCCAGGCGATGAACGCCCCGATGTTGGGCATCACCATCCCGGCGAGGTACCCGCCGATCCTTTGGATGGTCGCCTTCACACCCGTGCCCTCGACGGTGGGTGTGTACGTCGTTGCCATTGCTCTCCCCCTTCTATCCAGACCCGGTCAGCGCCCGGTCGAGATCCAGTCCTTCGAGATCGGTGGTCACGTGCGCCCGGCGCCGGGCGACGTCGGCCGGTGTCGGCATGCCGCTGCCGGGCAGCTCGACGGCCGCGGCGGCCCAGCACAGGGCGGTGGCGAGGGCGTCGCGGCCCTCGGCCCCGGTGGTTCCGGCGGCGAGGTACCCCGCGAGCAGGCAGTCGCCGGCGCCGACGGTGCTGCGTCGCTCGGCGACCGCGCACTCCCCGAACACGACGCCCTCGTCGCCGACGAGCACGGCGCCGTCGGGGCCGAGGCTGGCGAGCACGGTGCCGGCCCCGGAGCGCCGCAGGGCGTGGGCGGCGGCGACGGTGTCGGCGAGGGTGCGGATCTCGGTGCCGACGGCCTCCGCCAGCTCCTCGCGGTTCGGCTTCACCAGCGCCGGCCCGGCGGCGACGGCCTGGCGCAGCGCCGGCCCCGACGTGTCGACCGCCACCGCGATCCCCGAGGACGTGAACCGCTCGGTCAGGCGGGCGTAGACGCCGTCGTCGACGCCGCGGGGCAGGCTGCCGCTGAGCACGACCCAGGCGGACGGCCGGGCCAGCTTCGTCACGGTGTCGGCCAGCGTGTCGATCTCGGTGGCCGTGAGCGGCTCGCCGTCGACGTTGATCTTGGTCACGGTGCCGTCGGGCTCGCTGAGGGTCAGGTTCGACCGGGTGGCGGCGCCGACGTCGACCGCGGTCATCGCCACGCCCTCGTCGGCCAGCAGCTCCAGCAGCTCACGCCCGACGGCGCCGCCCACCGGCAGCACCGCCCGGGCCTCGACGCCGTTGGCCAGCAGCGCCCGGGCCACGTTCACGCCCTTGCCGCCCGGGTGCAGCAGCCGCGACGTCGAGCGGATCACGCTGCCCCGCACCAGCTCCGGCACCTCCAGCGTGCGGTCGAGGCTCGGGTTGAGCGTGAGAGTGACGATCATGCCAGCACCACCCGCGGCCCGGCCTGGGTCAGCTCGTCGACGAGCTCGGCGTCGGCGCCGGAGTCGGTCACGAACGTGTCGACCTGGTCGACGTCGCCGAAGCGGCTGAAGTAGTCGACGCCGATCTTGGTGTGGTCGGCGAGCAGGACCGTGCGGCGGGCGGCGGCCATCATCGCCCGCTTGACGGCCGCCTCGGCCAGGTCGGGCGTGGTGAGGCCGCGCTCGACGCTGATGCCGTTGGTGGCCATGAACGCCACGTCGACGTGGATGTCGGCCAGCGCCGAGGTGGCCCAGTCGTCGACGACGGCCTGCGTACGGCCGCGGACACGGCCCCCGAGCATCATCACGGTGACGTTCGGCCGCCGGGCCAGCAGCAGCGCCAGCTGGGGCGAGTTGACCACCACCATCAGCTCGGCGTCGGTGGGCAGCAGCTCGGCGAGCTGGCGGGTGGTGGTGCCCGCGTCGAGGATGATCGCCCCGTCGCCGGGCAGCTCGGCCAGCGCCAACTTGGCGATCCGCGCCTTCTCGGTGGTGAGCACCGCCTCGCGGGCGGCCACGGCGGGCTCGAAGCCCAGTCGCTCGATGGCGATGGCGCCGCCGTGCACGCGGCGCACGAGGCCGCCCCGCTCCAGCGCCGTCAGGTCACGGCGGACCGTCTCCGGGGTGACGTCGAGCTCCGTCGACAGCGAAGCCACGTCGACCCGTCCCGCCTCGCGGGCCCGGCGCACGATCTCCTGCTGGCGCTCCTCGGCAAACACCTCGGCCCCCCCGTTTCAACCTGCTTGATGCCCGTTTAGTTGTGTTCTTGTTGTTTTGTATCCGAGCAGCGACCCGGTGTCAAGCGTCACATTGACGTCGGGGCGCGCCGGTGCCGCCGGCCGAGGCCGTCGGCGCCGGGGTCGGTCAGGGTCCGGTCGGGGTCAGCTGACCGACGACAGGCGGCGCTGCAGCTGGCGGGTGGTCCACGACGGCTCGGCGCCCAGCTCGCGCAGGGCGTCGAGGCAGAGGTCCATCTGGAGGTTGGCGGCGGCGTAGTCGCGGCGGGCGATCGCCGCCCCGACCAGCACCGCGTAGGCGCCCTCCGCCCACCGGTCGGCGGCGAGGGCCTGCCGGGCGACGTCCTCGGCCTCGCCGGGAGCGCTGCGACCGAGCAGCAGCTGGCCGGCCCGCACCGCGGCACCGACGAAACGGGTGCGGTGGCGCTCGCGCTCGAGGGCGAACCACTCGTCCTCGGGCACGTCGGCCAGCAGTTCGCCCCGGTAGAGCTCGGCGACGGCCAGGTCGTGGGTCAGCGCCAGCGACGGGACGCCGTCGGCCTCGGCCCTGGCGGCAGCCGCGAGGTGCCGCTCGAAGTCGTCGACGTCGATGCGGAGGTGGTCGCCGGCGACCAGCCGCAACGCCGAGCCGTCGACGCGCAGCAGGTAGCCGGGCTCCCCCGGCGGCCGCCACGGCTCCAGCACCCGCTGCAGGCGGTTCAGGGTCACCGCCATGTTGTTGGCCGCGGCCCGCTCGTCGAGGTCGGGCCACACCGCCGCGATCAGCGCGGCCCGGGTCGTCTGGCGCTGGACCACCAGGTACCCGAGCATCGCCCGCAGCTTCGTCCGCCGCAGGTCGGGGTCGACGACGGCCTCGCCCGCGGGGTCGTCACGCGTGAGCGACAGCCGGCCCAGCACCGACAGCCAGGTGCGCCGGGCCGGGGCGGCGGGCACGGAGGCGAGCAGCACCTTCGCCGGGCGGGCCTGGCGGTGGCCGCTGGTGGTGAGGTCGCGCAGGGCGGCGCGGCCGGGCGGGCCGATCGCGGCCAGCAGCGTCCGGGCGTCGGCGTGGCGACCGGCTTCCACCAGCCCGACGGCCAGCTCCACCGCCAGCCGCACGTCGAGCACCGAGCGCACCACGCCGGGCTCGGGGAGGTCGAGGTCGCGCAGGACCGGGTCGGCCCGACCCTCGCGCACCGCCACCACCGCCTGCGCCATCCGGTGCCCGGTCCGCAGGTGGCCCCGCAGCGGCTTCGCGTCCCAGTGCGCCCGGGTCTCGGGCAGCAGCACGTAGGTCACGGCGATGTGCTGCCGCCACGTGTCGCGCTCGACGCCCTGGTCGAGCCCGTGCGACTCGATCGCTGTCTGCAGGCCGATGGCGGCGTGCTTCTCCCGCCCCTCCGCCAGGTTCACGTAGGCGAGGGCGACGGCGCTGCGGGGCGACAGGTCGCCGTTGGGCGTCACCGGCGCGGTCTCCAGCGACGCGTCGAACCAGCGCCGCGCCCCGACGACGTCGCCGGTGCGGGCGGTGGCCAGGCAGGCGCCGTTGAGCGCCAGGTAGAGGTTGTTGATGACGCCGGCGCCCTGCATGGCCTCGAGCATCGCCGGCAGCCCGGCCACCACGTCGTCGACCCGGCCCTCCGCCCACAGGGCCGACAGCCGCATCGCCATCCCCGCGCCCCGCAGCGCCGGGTCGTCGGTCGCGTGGAGGCGCTCGACGATGCGGTGGATCGGGGCGGTCTCGCCCAGGCCGAGGCGCACCTGGGCGGCCCAGAAGCTGACCAGCAGCTCCCAGGCCCGGTCGAGGTCGCCGGGCTCGATGCCGTCGAGGAAGGCGAGCATGGCGTCGTCGTCGCCGGTGAGGTCGGCCATGGCGGCCCGGGCCACGGTGGCGAGGGCCGCCGCCCGGGGGTGGCCGGTGGCCTCCAGCTCGGTGACCCGGGCGACCAGCTCCATGATCACGGTGTCGTCCTGGGCGAACCAGGCGAGCCGCGACAGCTGGGCGATGGCGGACATCTCGGCGTCGACGTCGCCCGCGGTGCGACAGAGCTCGATGGCGTGCTGCAGCGGCTCGGTGGCGGCGGCCGGGGTGGTGAAACCCGCCAGCAGGCCACGGGCCAGCCAGCCCGGCAGCGACGTCCGCACCTCGAGTGGGCTCGAGTCCCACCAGCGCTCGAGCTGGGAGGACGTCAGGCGGTCACTGGCCAGGCACGCAGCCCGCAGCACCGCGGGGGCGAGGTCCCACGCCGCCGCGTCCTCGACCATGTCGAACGCCTCGTCGAAGCGGAACTGGGAGGTCAGGTGCGCCACGGCGCGCTGCCTGGTGACGACCCGGGCGTCGGCGTCGAGGGCCAGGCCGGGCGCCTGGCGCCACAGGGCGTGGGCGACGTGCCAGCCGTCGACGGTGTGCGCCACCAGCGGGACGCCCTCCAGCGCCCGGGCCAGGTCGACCGGCTCGCCGAGCGCGGCGCCGATCAGCTCGGCATCGCCCCCGCCCAGGTCGGCCAGCACCGCCAGCACGCGGCGCCGCTCGGAGCCGAGCGGCTCGAGCACCTCGGCCCACATGTAGGCGCCGGCGACGTCGTCGGGCTGCTCGACGTGGGCGTTGGCGGACATCTCGGCCAGCGCGGGCCAGCCGCCGGTGCCCGCCAGGGTGGCCGGGTCGACGCCGCGCCCCGCCGCGAACCCGTCGAGCTCGTCGTCGGAGAAGCGCAGGTCGTGCTCGCCGAGGCGGAGCACGGCGCCGAGCGCGTCGAGCCGGGCCAGCGGCACCGGCGGCTCGGTGCGGCCGGCCAGCACCACGTGCCCGTTGGCGGGGAGGCTGTTGACCAGTTCGGCCAGCCACAGCGCTCCGCTCGACGCCGCGGGCAGCCGGTGCACGTCGTCGAACACGAGGCAGACCTGCACCGGCGACCGCTGCCACAACGCCTCGGCCACCGCCGGCGCCAGCGGCGCGCCCGGCGCCACCTCGGCGCCCAGGGCCGCCGCCACGCCCCGGGCCAGCCGATCGGCGTCGGCGTCGTGGGGCTCGAGCCCGAACCAGAGATCCTCGCCGTGGGAGGCGTGCTCGTTCTCGGCGACGGCCTGGGCCAGCACCGTCGTCTTCCCCAACCCGGCGCCGCCGACCAGCGACGTCACCCGACTCTCCCACCTTCCCAGCAACAGCGCCGCCAACCGGGGACGCGCCAGCAGCGCGGCTGACGGCTCCGGCGGCGAGCGCCGAAACGAGCGAGCCATGTTCCTCCCGACCCTGACCTTCCCCACCGCACCTTGCGTACGGCCGGGATGACATCGAGAGTAGCGCCGCCGGACCGTGCTCCCGGCCCGACGGGACGTGCAGTTATGTCGGGTTTTCGACGAAGCCCGAGCGGTGGTCGCGGGCCCATTCGGCGTAGGTCGCGGGCGGTCGGCCGAGGAGGCGGGCGACGTCGTCGGTGACGATGGCGTTGCGGCCGTCGCGCACCCAGACCGAGCCGGTGACCACCGTGGCGACCACAGCGGGGTCCATGCCGCCGGCCAGCAGGTCGCGGCGGGCGTCGTCCGGCGGGTGGTCGACGACGGCGACCGGGCGGCCGAGGACGTCGGCCAGCACGGCGGCCTGGTCCGGCACGCTGAGCAGCTCCGGGCCGGTCAGGGTGTAGGTCCGGCCCTCGTGGGCGTGGCCCGTCGCGACGAGGACCTCGGCGGCGACCGCGGCCACGTCCCGGGGATCGACGATGCCCTGCTTGCCGTCGCCGGTCATGTTGCGGACGGGCTCACCGGCCCGGATCGCGGCCGCCCACCACAGCATGTTCGAGGCGAACGTGGTGGGCCGCAGCAGCGTCCACGCCAGGCCGCTGTCGCGGACGAGCTGCTCGGCCTCGGAGTGCCAGGCCCCCAGCGTGGAACCGTCGTCGGTGGTCTCGCCGCTGCCGATGGCGGACAGCCGCACCACCCGGCGCACCCCGGCGGCCCGGGCGGCGTCGAGCAGGGCCCGGTCGTGGGCGGGCGTGGGCGAGGCGGGGGCGGTGAGCAGGAACACGGAGTCGACGCCCTTCACGGCGGGTGCCAGCGACGGCGGGTCGTCGAAGTCGGCCTGCACCACCTCGACGCCCGGGGAGGCGGGGACGCGGGAGGCGTCCCGGGTCATGGCCCGCACGGAAGCACCCCGGTCGGCCAGGAGCGGGACGAGACGGCTGCCGATGGTGCCCGTGGCACCGGTGACGAGGATCATGCGACCGACTCTGACGGCCCTCGGGCCACCCGTCTTGGAAGAACCGGCACGGCCGCTCGAGTCTCTAGCGTGATGGCGTGCTGGACCTGACGGTGCCGACGGAACCCCGCTCGACCGGCGGGACGGTGGTGACGCCGCCCGACAACGCGAGCAGCGTGGTCCTGCGCCTCGGGGCCGACGGCCGCCGCGAGCTGATGGTCGCCGGGCCCCGGACCCGGGCGCTCTACCAGGTCGCCGACGACCCCGGCCCGTCGTGCGTCCACCTCCGGCTGCGCCCGGGCCAGGTCCGCGACCTGGTGGACGGCCCGGTGCGCGAGCTCGTCGACCGCCTCGTCCCGATCGCCGCGCCCGACACCCGGCGGCTCTCGCCGCCCACCCCCGACGACGAGCTCGTCGCGGCGGCGACGGGCCTCCTCGCGACCTCCGGTGTGGGCGCCACCGCCCGCCGGCTCGGCGTCAGCGAGCGCCGGCTCCGTGACCTCTTCGCCCACACCGTCGGGCTGGCGCCCAAGCAGTTCGCCCGCATCGACCGGGTGCGGGCGGTGCTCACCTCCCCCGCCGACGACCTGGCCGCCGTGGCCGTCCGCAGCGGCTACTACGACCAGTCCCACATGACCACCGAGTTCCACCGCCTGATGGGCGTCCCACCCGCCGCCTTCAAGTCCGGCCTCCTCCCCGCTCCCTCCCCCTGTCAGCGGAACGACCCGTAACCTCGACGGATGACCGACGCGCACCCCGAGCCGACCGACGAGCCGAAGGAGCCGGTGGTCGAGGCCGCCGCCCGGGGGAGCCTGGTGCTGGGCGTGGCGCTGCTGCTGGCACCCGGGCTGATGGCGAAGGTCCTGGGCCTGGCCCCCGACCGCCGGCTGCTGCGGGCCATCGGGCTGGTCGACCTGGCCCTCGCCGCGGGCCTGTTCCTCGGTCGGCCGCGCTGGCCCTGGCTGACCGCCCGGGCGCTGTCGAACCCCCTGATCGCCGTGGCCGTGGCGACCCGGGCCCGCTCGTTGCGGGCGCGGCTCCTCGCCGCCGGTCTCGTCGGTGTCACTGTCGTCGACCTGCGCACCGCCAACCGCCTCCGCGCCGAAGGCCGTTGAACCCCTGCGCTAGCGGGTGTCCGCCGCGGCGGTGGGCGAACGGGTGGGGAGGCTCGTGACGGTGGCACTGACCAGGAAGCAGGCGGCGGCCACGAGCACGATCGTGCCGCCCGGCGCCAGCGCCCACTGGCGGGCCGCGGTCAGGCCGACGATCGCGCTGGCGGCACCGATGAGGCTGGCCGTGAGCAGCGTCGCCGCGAACGAGCGGGTGAGCCGCTGGGCGGCACCGACCGGGAGCACCATCAGCGCCGCCACCAGCAGCACCCCCACGATCCGCATGCCGGCGACGATCGTGACCGCCGTCAGCGCGGCGAGCCCCAGGTTGAGCGCATCGACCGGCAGGCCGGCGACCCGGGCCGCCTCCTCGTCGAGCACGATGGCGAACAGCGCCCGCCGGCAGACGACCACCGCGGCGACGATGACCGCCCCCAGGACGGCGACCGTGAGGGCGTCGGAGTCGTCGACGGTGAGGATCGAGCCGAAGAGGTACGTGAGCGTCCCGGCGTCGAGCGACCCGGCCAGGCCGGTGAGCACCACACCGCCGGCGATGCCGGAGTAGAAGAGCACGGCCAGGGCGAGGTCGCCGCTGGCCCGGCCCCGGGAGCGGAGCCACTCGATGGCGACGGCCCCCACGACGGCGGCCACGAGGGCGGTCCAGATGGGCCACACCCCGGCGAGCAGCCCGGCGGCGACGCCGGCGAAGGCGACGTGGCCGATGCCGTCGCCCATCAGCGACAGCCGCTTCTGCACCATGAACGTGCCGATGAGCGGTGCGCAGATGCCGACGACGAGCCCGGCGGCGAGCGCCAGCTGCATGAACTCGCGCTCGAAGGGCCACGGGAGGGGCAGGGCGGCGAGGATCACTCGAGGCCCTCGAGCCAGATGGGCAGGTCGGTGGCGTGGACGCCGAGTGACACGCCGGTGGCCGTGAGGTCGGCGGGCGGGCCGTCGAAGGCGATCTTGCCGCGGCGCAGCAGGAGCAGCCGGTCGAGGTCGCCGGCCACCGCGCCCAGCTCGTGCGACACGAGGAGCACGGCGGTGCCGCGGTCGCGGGCGGCGACGAGGGTGTCGCGGAAGCGGCGCTGCGAGGCGACGTCGACGCCGGTGGTGGGCTCGTCGAGCACCAGCAGCTCGGGCGACGTGACGAGCGCTTTGGCGATCAGCGCCCGCTGCTGCTGGCCGCCGGACAGCTCGGCGAAGCGCCGCGTGCGCAGCTCGGCGAGGCCGACGGTGTCGAGGGCGTCGTCGACCGCGGCCGCGTCGGCCGGGCCCGGGCGCCGCCACCAGCCCCGGCGGGCCAGGCGGCCGGTCGCCACCACGTCCTGCACCGTCGCCGGCAGCTCGTCGGCGCTGGCGGGCCGCTGGGGGACGTAGCCGATGCGCCAGCGGTCGCGCACCCGGCGCGGTGGGTCGCCGAAGAGCGAGACGGACCCGCCGATCGGGACCAGCAGCCCGAGGATCAGGCGCAGGAGCGTCGACTTCCCGGACCCGTTGGGGCCCGTGAGGGCGACGAACTCCCCCGCGCTGACCTCGAAGCTCACACAGTCCAGGACCGGCGTGTCGCGGTAGACGAACGACACGGCGTCGACGTCGACGACGGTGATGGCAGCGACCTCAGTCTTGGGGATGAGAACCGTTGCCAACGCTACCGACCGGCCATCTGCGCCGCTCGCCGCTGCGGCCGAGGTCACGAGCAACCGAGCGCCGCTTGGAGCGCCGCCAGGTTGTCCCGCATCAGCACCGAGTAGTCGTCGCCGGCGACGTTCTGGTCGTCGGTCAGTCCCTCGATGGGGTTCAGCACGGCCGCCTCGACGTCGACCTCCCGGGCCAGCGTCTCGGCCACGTCGGGCGACACCAGCGTCTCGTAGAACACGGTGGTGATGCCCTCGGCCTCGATCTGGTCGGCCAGGTCGGCGAGCCGCTCCGGGTCGGGCTCGGCCTCGGGCGACAGGCCGGTGATCGGCAGCTGGGTGAGGCCGTAGCGCTGGGCGAGGTAGTGGAACGCGGCGTGGGAGGTGACGATCTCGTCGCGCTCGCACGACTCGAGACCGGCGGCGAGCTCCTCGTCCAGGGCGATGAGGTCGTCCTCGTACTCCTGGGCGTTGGCCCGGAAGGTGTCGGCGTCGTCCGGCGACGCGTCGCTCAGGGCGGCCTCCACCTCGTGCACCGCCTCGATCAGGAGCTGGGGGTCGAGCCAGAAGTGCGGGTCGAGCCCGCTCTCCTCGTGCCCTTCCTCCTCGGCGGCGCCTTCCTCGGCCGCCTCCTGGGCCTCGAGGGCCTCCGAGGCGCCGGACTCGAGCGGGATCTCCTCCAGGAGGTCGAAGCTCGCCTCGTCACGTCGCTCGGCGATCTCGGCCACCGCCGGCTGGAAGCCCTCGCCTACGTACAGCACGACGTCGGCGTCCTCGAGGTCGGCCACCTGGTCGGGGGTCAGCTCCAGGTCGTGGGGCTCGGTGCCGGCCGGGGTGAGGTTCTCCACGTCGACCCGGTCGCCGCCCACCCGCTCGGCCGCCTCGGCGACCGGGTAGAAGCTGGCGACGACGCCGATCGTGTCGCCGCCGGAGGAGTCGTCGTCGTCCCCGCAGGCGGCAAGGCCCCCGACGACTACGACAGGGACGAGCGCCAGGCCGACCACTCGGGTGATGGAGGTTCGCTGCACGGTTGCCCACCTTCGTTGCTAAGACTGAGAATCAGTCTCAACCATGAGGGCGTGACGATGCAAGCGCGGCGTCCCCCGCACGGTAAGCCCGGCTACGAGAGGTCGGGGACCAGCTCGGCGACGGACTGGACGATGCGGGAGGGCCGGTAGGCGTGGCGCTCGGCGTCGTCCAGGCCCGAGACACCGGAGAGGACGAGCACGGTGTGGAGCCCGGCTTCGAGGCCGGCGACGATGTCGGTGTCCATCCGGTCGCCGATCATGGCGGTGGTCTCGGAGTGGGCGTCGAGGGTGTTGAGGGCGGTGCGGATCATCAGCGGGTTCGGCTTGCCGACGAAGTACGGCGCCACCCCGGTGGCGTGGCTGATCAGCGCCGCCACCGACCCGGTCGCCGGCAGCGGGCCGGCCGGGCTGGGCCCGGTGGCGTCGGGGTTGGTGGCGATGAAGCGGGCGCCAGAGGCGATCAGCCGGATGGCCGTTGTTATGCGTTCGAAGCTGTAGGTGCGGGTCTCGCCGAGCACGACGTAGTCGGGCTCGTGGTCGGTCTGCGTGTAGCCCACCTCGTAGATCGCCGTGGCCAGTCCCGCCTCGCCGATGAGGTACGCCGACCCGCCGGGCCGCTGCCACTCCAGGAACCGGGCCGTCGCCAGGGCGGAGGTCCAGATCGACTCCTCGGGCACGTCGAGGCCGTGCTTGCGCAGCCGCGCCGACAGGTCGCGCCGGGTGTAGATGGAGTTGTTGGTGAGCACCAGGTGCGGCGTGCCCCGCTCCTGCAGGCGGGCGAGGAACTGCTCGGCACCCTCGATCGTGTGCTCCTCCCGCACGAGCACGCCGTCCATGTCGATCAGCCAGGCTTCCGCCTCGGCCGCGCTGCCGATGGTCGAGTTCGTCGTCATCGCCCCACCTCTACCCGGCTTGACGGCGTCGGTTGGTCAGGTGGCCGCAGGCAACGGCGAGGTGGCGACCACGACGGTGCGGGCGTCGACCCGGAGGACGCTGCCGAGCGGCAGGGGAGCGGGCTCGGACCCGAGCGACGACGACGACGGCGTGCCGTCCGGCGACCGGGTGTCGAGCACGACGGTGTAGGTGGCGCCCGTCCGGCCCGGCACGACGAAGTCGGCCGGCTCGGTGGAGGCGTTGAGGACGACGAGGACGTCGTCGTCGGGCTCGGGCCGGCCGGCGGCGTCGAGGCGGTCGGTCCGGTCGCCGGCGAGCAGGAGCGCCAGGAAGTGGTTCGACGGATCGCGCCAGCGCTCGGCGGTCATCGGGTCGCCCGCACGGTCGTACCACGTGACGTCCGGGAGCCCGTGCGGTACCGCCTCGCCGGTCAGGAACGTGTGCCGCCGCAGGGCCGGGTGCCCCAGCTGGACCCCGACCGCCCGGGCGACGAAGGCCGTCAGCGCCGCGGCCTCGTCGGAGGGCGTCCAGTCGTACCAGCTGGTCGGGTTGTCCTGGCAGTAGGCGTTGTTGTTGCCGCCCTGGGTGCGGCCGATCTCGTCGCCGCCGCCGAGCATCGCCACCCCCTGCGACACCAGCAGCGTGGCCAGCAGGTTGCGCTGCTGCCGGCGGCGCACCGCCACGATCGCGGGATCGTCGGTCGGTCCCTCGACGCCGTAGTTCGCGGCGCGGTCGTCGGAGGTGCCGTCGGCGTTGCCCTCGCCGTTCGCCAGGTTGTGCTTGCCCTCGTAGGCGACGAGGTCGGCGAGCGTCTTGCCGTCATGGGCCACCACGAAGTTCACCGACGCGTCGGGGCCGCGCCGGCTCCAGCCGTAGACGTCGCTGGAGCCGGTGAGGCGGGAGGCCAGCTCGGCCACCGAGCCCCGGCCCCGCCAGAAGTCGCGGACCGCGTCACGGAAGCGGTCGTTCCACTCGGCCCACCCGGCCGGGAAGCGCCCGACCTGGTAGCTGTCCGGTGCCCCGACGTCCCACGGCTCGGCGATCAGCTTCACCTGGTTGAGCACCGGGTCCTGGTAGAGGAGGTCGAAGAAGGACGAGAGCCGGTCGACGTAGCCGTGCTCGCGGGCCAGCGCCGCGGCCAGGTCGAACCGGAACCCGTCCACGTGCATGTCGGTGACCCAGTACCGGAGGGAATCGAGCATCAGCCGCAGGGGCTCCGGCCGACCGGTCTCGAGGCTGTTGCCGGTGCCGGTGGTGTCGACGTAGCGGCTGGGGTCGGACGGGTCGAGCCGGTAGTACACCTCGTTGGCGAGGCCGCGGAACGACAGCGCCGGGGCACCCGGCCCGCCCTCCGCCGTGTGGTTGTAGACGACGTCGAGGATCACTTCGAGCCCGGCATCGTGCAGGGCCGCCACCATCGTCTGGAACTCCCGCACCTGCTGGCCCGCGCTGCCCGACGAGCTGAAGCCGCCGTGCGGGGCGAAGAACCCGATCGTGGAGTAGCCCCAGTAGTTGGTGAGGTGCCGGTCGAGCAGGAACGGCTCGGTGAGGAACTGCTGGATCGGCATGAGCTCGACCGCCGTCACCCCGAGCCCCACGAGGTGGTCGACCACAGCCGGGTGGGCCAGGCCGGCGTAGGTGCCGCGCAGCGGCACGGGCACCGCCGGGTGGGCCACCGAGATGCCCTTGACGTGCGTCTCGTAGACGACGGTGTCGGCCCACTGCCGGCGCGGCGCCGCATCGTCGCCCCAGTCGAACCCGCTGTCGACCACCACCGACACCAACGACCGGTGCACGCCCGTGGCCGCCGGCTCCATCGCCTTGGCGTAGGGGTCCAGGAGCAGCACGCCGCGGTCGAACAGCAACCCGCGGGCCGGATCGTGGGGGCCGTTCACCCGGTACCCGTAGCGCTGCCCCGGCCCGACCTCCGGGAGGTGGGCGTGCCAGACGTCGTGGTCCGCGTACAACGGCACCTCGGTCTCCCGGCCGGGCCCGTCGACCAGCACGAGCGACACGTCGCCGCCGTAGGCACCGACCGACGAGTACACGGCGAAGTCGGTGCCGTGCGGGCCGGTCGACGCGCCGAGGCGCCGGGGGTCGCCGGGGTGCGTGATCGGACGCCCGCTGCGGTTCATCGGAACATTCTGCACCAGGCCCGATGCGGGCCCGATGCGGGCCCGGGACCCCCCGACCTCACGCTCCGTCGGCCTGCCATCTCGCCACGAAGCGCGGTTGAGCAGCCTCGTCGGTGGCCCCTAGGTTGACCCGCCATGCCGTCACGAACGTCGCTTGTGAAGAAGGCCGCGGCCAAGGTGCTCCAGCCGGGGGAAGTCGTCGAGTCCGCCTGCATGGTGAGCCTGCCGGGCACGATGAAGAAGGAGGGGCGCCAGGCGATGCTGCGCGGCGCCCTCGGTGTCCGCTTCATCCAGATCGACGACGACGCCTTCCCCGAGAAGCTGCTGGCCGCGACCACCGACCGCCGCATCCTGCTGTTCGAGCAGTCGATGTTCGCCCGGGCCAAGGAGCTGGTGGCCGACTTCCCGCTCGACCAGGTGGCTTCGGTGGCCGCCACCGGTACGAGCCGGGCCCAGGTGTCGCTCAAGATCCTCGAGCTCTCGATCACGCTGCGGGACGGCAACGAGTTCCCGCTCGAGTCCGCGGATCCGAAGGGCGCCGAGGAGCTCATCCGCACGGTGCAGGCCCGCCTGGGCGCTCCCCACCAGTAGCAGCGACCGCAGCGACGGACGGGCGGGCGCGACGTGACCTATGCGCTCGGCATAGACCTGGGGACGACGTACACGTCGGTGGCGCTCGCCCGTGGCGGGCGGGCCGAGGTCGTCGCGCTCGGGTACCGGGCGACGGCCGTCCCCACGGTGGTGGTGCTCACCGAGGACGGCCGGCTCCTGGTGGGCGACGCGGCCGAGCGGCGGGCGGTGGCTCAGTTGGCGTTGTCGGCCCCCGTCGGGTGTGCCGGGTGGTGCCGGTCTGTGTCCTGGTTCGGGACTGGTAGCGCCGCTTGTGGCGGTTTGCATCTCGAGAGGATGGGGTGCGAGAGGGCCGGACTGGAGTCGATGTTCGCTGCTCAACGGGTCCGTCGCGTCGCCATGGTCGATGAC
>DATHJB010000003.1 GCA_035316325.1 Acidimicrobiales bacterium | reverse complement strand
AGCGGCCCGTACTTCTGCACGACCACCACGGCGTCAGGAGCGGCGGACCGCGACGAAGTCGTTGATCAGGCTCTGGCCGCGGTCGACGGTCCCGGCGGCCGCGTAGTGGTACACCATCGCCGCCCGCACGCCGCCCGACTCGTTGTCGGTGGAGCGGTGCATGAGGTGGCTGTCGAACAGCAGCAGGTCGCCCGGCTGCATGAGCACGGGCTGCGACGCGCCCATGTCGTGGTCGACGATCTCGACGTAGCCGTAGTTGGCGCCGGGCCGGCGGTCGGGCACGTGCTCGTGGACCGGCTCCCGGTGCGACCCGGGCAGCACGTGGAGGCACCCGTTCTCGAGGGTGGCCTCGGTGACCGCCAGCCACACGCCGGTGATGGGCCGGGGCGGGTCGAAGGGGAAGTAGAAGCTGTCCTGGTGCCAGGGCTGACCCCAGGCGCCGGGGTTCTTGAAGATGAACTGCGACAGGAAGCAGTCGAGGTCGGGGGCGACGAGGTCGACCAGCAGGTCGGTCACGGCGGCGCCGGCGGCGAAGGTGGCGAAGACCGGGTCGCGGTGGAGCTTGAAGACCTTGGAGGCGAGCTGCTCGGGCCGGCCGTCGCGGCCCGCGAGGTTGGCCTCGGGGAGCACGTAGCCGGGCGCCTTCGCGCCGCCGGCGTGGGCGTGGGTGATGTCGACGACGCGCTGCAGCATGCGCTCGCACAGGTCGGCGTCGGCGAAGCCCTCGATCCGGACGAAGCCCTGCTCGGCGTAGGTCGCCCGTTCCTCGTCGGTCAGCCGTCGGGCCGTGCGCATCGCGATCCCCCTTCGCATCCTGAATACCTGTTCAGACTGAACGATGGTTTAGGCTGCGGGCGTTGTCAAGTGACCCCGCGACCACCGAGCTGAAGGGCCAGGCCCAGCGCGGCGCGAAGACCCGCACGGCGATCATCGACGCGGCCCTCGACGTGTTCGCCACCCGGGGCTACCGCAGCAGCGCCCTGGGCGAGATCGCCACCCGCGTCGGCCTCACGCCGGCGGCGATCCTCTACCACTTCGGCTCCAAGGAGGCGCTGCTGCTGGCCGTGATCGCCGAGCGCGACCGGCGGGCCGGCGACCTCCTCACCGACATCAGCCTGGCGAACGGCCTCGAGTCGCTGCGCGGCCTGGTGCGGATCGCCGAGCTCAACGAGCAGCGCCCCGGCCTCGCCGCCCTTCACACCGTGCTGCAGGCCGAGAGCTTCGAGCCCGACACGCCGGCCCACACGTACTTCCTGGAGCGCAGCCGCCGCGTGCGGGGTTGGATCGAGACGGGCCTGCGGGAGGGGCAGCGCCGCGGCACGGTGCGCGCCGACCTCGACTGCGGCGCCAAGGCCCGCGAGCTGATCGCCTTCCTTGAGGGCGCCGCGGTGCTGTGGCTGATCGACCGCGAGGTGTCGCTGGTCGACCTCTACTCCCACTACGTCGAGGCCTTCGTCGCCGACGCCTCGCCGTAGTCTCGGGCGGGTGGAGCCGGGTTACGTCGCGGTGATCTTCACCAGCCAGAGGAGCGCCGACGACCGCGGCTACGCGGCGACCGCGGCGCGGATGGAGGAGCTGGCGGCGGAGCAGCCGGGCTACCTGGGGATCGAGTCGGCCACCAGCCCCGACGGCTTCGGGATCACCGTCAGCTACTGGGCCACCGAGGCCGACGCCCAGGCCTGGAAACAGGTGACGGAGCACGCCGCCGCCCAGCGTGAGGGCCGCGAACGCTGGTACACGCGGTACGTGACGCGGGTCGCCCGGGTGGAGCGGGAGTACGGCTGGCCCGCCGGGTAGCGCGGATCGTCTATCTTGCGACCCACAGGAGGGCGGGCAGGCCCCAGGGTCACGCTCGGTGGGCGAGTTCGAGGAGTGTCGGTCAATGGCGATCGAGTCGTCACGTCGCCGAACCACGTTGCGAGTGGGATCGGCGCTGGCTGCTGCCGTCGCGGGGTCGGCCGTGGTGGCCGTGGTCGCCCGCCGCCGGGCCGCGTCCACGCCGCGCCCGGCGCTGCCGATCCCGGCCGAGCGCAGCAACGGCGCCGACCTTCCCGCCCGCCCGACGCCCGCGCCGGTCGCCGCCGCGCCGGCCCCTGCGCTGGTCACGACGCACCCGCCCCTGGTCGCCGCCCCCGCCCCGGCCGTCGCGCCCCCGCCGGTCCACCTGCCCCCGGCTCCGGTCGACGCTCCCGTCCCGCCGGAGCCCGTCCGCGCTCCCGTCCCTCCGGCCCCGCCGCCCTACGTGGCGCCGCGACCCTTGCCGCCGCCGTCGGACCCGGGGCCCGAGCGGCGCTGGTGGCCGCTGGCGGTGGGCGCGGTGGCCGCCGTCGTCGTGCTGGTGCTGGCGGCCTTCGTGTTCACCGGGGGCGACGACGAGCCGTCGGAGGCGACCGACGCCGACACCGGGGCCGCCGTCGACACCACCGTGGCGCCGCCCACGACCACCGTCGACGACCTCACGGCCGACGCCGCCTTCGAGCAGGCCGCCGCCCGGCTGGAGGCCGCCGGCACCTACGCCTACGGCGGCTCCTCGCTGGCGACCGACGTGAGCCCGGTGCGTCCCGGCCTGTGGCTGACGGTGGAGCTGACCATGAGCGGCGAGGTCGACCTGCGGTCGGGCCGGCTGCACGACATGGGCGAGACCACCGACGGCCGGATCACCGAGACCGTGACCGACGGGACCGTCGTCTGGGGTCGGCTGGCCGACAGCCGTGACGACCTGCCCGACGAGGGCTTCCTGACCGTCGGCGACCCGGCCCCCGAGCCCCTGCGCCTGGGTGCGGCTCTGCTGCCGACGTGGTTGCTGGCCGGCGTCGACCGCCAGGAGCTGTCCGACGGTCGCTTCCGGGCAACCCTCCCGCCCGAGGTGCTCGGCGAGGTGGAGTCCGGCCGTGACCCCGTCCCCGCCGAGCTGCTGCTCACCCTCGACGCCGCCGGCGACCCGCTCCACGTCGAGATCACCAACGCCCCCGAGGGCCCACCCCTCCACCTGGTCCTCGACCTCACCACCCTCGGCCAGCCGGTCACCATCCCCCTCCCCACCGACACCCCCTAACGCTCGTCGCCCTGATCGCCGGCCCAGGCGGGGTGACAGGGCGTGTCCTAGTCGTTCTTGGCGGTCATGCCGCCGTCGACGACCAGGACGGCGCCGTTGACGAACGACATCGCCGGGAGGGTGAGCGACACCACGGCGTGGGCCACCTCCTCGGGGTCGCCGTAGCGCCGCAGCGGCACCTTGCGGCGGGCGAACTTCTCCTTGGCCTCATCGGGGATGACGGCGGTCATGCCGGTGCGGACGGGGCCCGGGCACACGGCATTGACGGTGATCCCCTGGGCCCCCAGCTCCACCGCCAGCGCCCGGGTGAGGCCGATGACCCCGTGCTTCGCCGCCGCGTAGGGGCTGTTGAAGCGGCTCGCCCCCAGCCCCTCGGTCGACGAGATGTTGACGATGCGCCGCACGGTCGGCAGGCAGGCCCGGGCCAGGCGCTGGTGGGCGGTCAGGTTGACGGCCAACGTCTCGGCCCAGGCCGCCTCGTAGGCGTCGCCGTCGCCCTCCACCACGGCCGGGCGGGCGATGCCGGCGTTGTTCACCAGGATCTCGACCGGGCCGAGCTGGGCGGCCACGTCGGCCACCACCGGGCCGATGGCGGCAGCGTCGGCCACGTCGAGCACCCACCAGGCGGCGCGCCCCTTGCCGTGGGCGGCCTCGATGTCGTCGGCCACCTCGGCCACGGCATCGCTCACGTCGACGCACGCCACCCTGGCACCCTCGTCGGCGAACAGACGGGCGGCGGCGCGCCCCATGCCCGACGCCGCCCCGGTCACCAGGGCGACCTGGCCCTCGATCGATCTCGACAGACGGCTGAGCGTCATCGTCCCTCCCTGGTGGTGGGAGGGGACGCTAGAGCACGGGGCCCGCGGAGCAACGCAGGACGGTGGCCGGGTCGGGCAGGCCGCCGCTCAGCCACTGGCTGCCGACGGTGGTGGCGGCCACCAGGCGGTCTGCGTCGGTGACCGGCTGCCGGCTGGGCAGGGTGTCGCGCTCGGTGCGCACCCTCTCGCCGGTCGACCAGCCCACCTCGATCGTCTCCACCCACGGCGCCAGCTGGTTGTGGGCCGCCATGACGACCGTGGCCAGGTCGGAGGGCACGCCGGCCGACGGCGCCCGGGCCGACACGAAGCGGGCCACGTCGGGCGCCCCGGCCGCGTTCTGCGAGGAGTAGGACGGCTGCCAGCTCGTGTCGCTCCGCGAGGAGAGGCACGACGCCAGGGTGTTCAGCTCGTTGGTGACGATGTCGTCGCGCACCCGGTCGGCGAAGGCCCGGGCCCCGGCGGGCAGCCAGCCGAGCCCGTCGGCCCGCGAGGCGATGGGGTCGGTCGGATGCGGGACGGCCACGATCGTCAGCACCGCGGCGGCGCAGCAGCTGACGGCCAGGATCAGCAGCGTGCCGTCGGTGGCGGGCCCGGCCCAGCGCTGCACCGCCCGCTTCCGCTGGGAGTGGCCGTCGCCCACGCTGGTCAGCAGCATGGCGCACACCAGCACCGCCGCCACCCGGAAGCCGTCGGCCCAGGCGCCGGCCCGTGCCGCAGCGGCCACGCCCTCGGTGCCCTCGTCGGCCACCCACACGGCCGCGGCGACACCGCCCGACAGCACGACCGCGGCGATCGCCGTGCGCGACACCAGCGCCGGCGCCCACAGCGACGAGCGCGGGTGCAGCAGCGTCCACGAGCGTCGGAGGGTCCGGCCGGGCAGCGACCCCAACGGGTTCCCACTCGCGACGAACGCCGCCATGCCGCCCACCACACAGCCGACGACCACCACCAGCAGCGAGATCGACGGCGACACGAACGCCACCGACGCCGCCGCCACCGCCAGCAGCTCGAGCAGCCAGCGCTCCGCCGGTCGGGCCCAGCCCGCCCGGACCGCGGCCGTCTCGCCCTCGTGCTGGTCGTACGCCGGCTCCGGCGCGGCCCTGCCCCAGAAGGCGTCGTGCTCGATCTGGTCGGGGTCGGGAGCGAGGGCCGGGGCACGGTCGCGGTCGGTGAAACCGGGAGCGAGGTCGACGAGGTCGGTCAGGTTGGCGAGCGTCACGTGCACCCGGTTGGGGTCGCTGAGCGAGCTCCCACCCGGCCGTTCTCCCTCGCCACCGGGCCCCTGACCCGGCGGCCCGTTCCGGTACGTGACCACGTCGCCCCCTCCGGCGCGCCCACAGCTGCGCCCTCGTCACCTGATCCCCTGGCGGCCGAGGCTCCGAACGAGCCGATCGCGCCACCGCTCCGCAGATCATGCCGCGTTCCGCGCACCTGTGACAGCCCGATCGGCCCCAGTTTCGGGGGATTCCGCGACACCAGGGTTCGCGCCGCGCCGGGCGGTCTGGCCGCGGCGCCGAGGGGTATACGGCTGGGTCCCGGCACACCGACGGTGGCGGCTGCCCGCGACGCCGATGGAGGCCTCGGGCCAGCGGGTTCACGTTCGGTTCACAGGTGGCGTCGTAGCGTGGCGCGGTCATGCGCATCCTGGTGCTCGAGGACGACGCCGAGCTGGCGGAGGTGGTGGCGCTCGGCCTGCGCAACGAGTCCTACGCGGTCGACGTGGCGACCCGCTGCGCCGACGCCGAGACGCTGCTGCGCACGACCGAGTTCGACGTGGCCTGCCTCGACCTGGGGCTGCCCGACGGCGACGGGCTCGACCTGGTCCGCCGGCTCGGGGCCGGTCCTGGTCGACCAGGTCGAGCACCGCCGCGGCGGCGACCGCCTTGGAGATCGACCCGATGCTGAACACGGTGTCGACGGTGTTGGGCCGCCCGTCGGCCTGGTCGGCGTCCCCGTAGGCGGCGAGGCAGCCGGTGCGGCCGCCGGTCGACACGGCGATGGAGCCGCTGAACCCGGCGTCGGCCCAGGCCTCGAACCCCTCCGCCAGCGAGTCGTCGTCGGGTCCACATCGGCCGACCGTACGAACCCGCCGGTGAACCGGCTGTGAACGTCGGGTCAGTTGGAGCTGGCGCGGCGGGCGAAGTCGTCGGCCATGGCGGTGAACACGGCGACGAAGTCGGGTGCCGGGTGGGTGGGGTCGAGCTCGCGCCAGACGCCCTCGACGGTGACCACCAGACGCTCCCGGTCGGTCCAGGAGCCGAAGCGGGTGCCGTTGACGGCGAGGTCGAGGTCGCGGGCGGCCTCGGCGCACCCCAGGCCGGCAGCGTGGCGGGCGGTGGTCTCGTCGCGCACGAACCGCAGGTAGTCGCCCACCTCCCGAGCCCCGTCCGGGTCGGTCAGCGGACCGTGGCCGGGCACGACGACGGCCGGGTCGAGCTCCTCGATCAGGTCGCACGCCGCGATCCAGTTGCCGATCGGCCCCGCCCACATGATCGGAGTACCGCCGACGAAGAGGATGTCGCCGGCGAACAGCACCCCGTCGTCGGGCAGCCAGGCGATCACGTCGCCCGCCGTGTGCGCCGGCCCCACCTCCATGAGGCGCACATGCCGGCCGCCCACGTCGAGGTCGACGGCCCCGGAGAACTCCCGGGTCACCGGCGGCACCTCGATCTCCGCCAGGGCGAAGGGCCCGAAGGCGTGGCGCATGAACGTGCCGAGCGGACCGTGGTCGTCGACCAGCAGGTCGAGGGCATCGGCCAGCATCGACGGCTGCACCTCGTCGATCTCCCGGGCCGCCGCGGTCGAGGCGACGATCTCGACGTCCGGGCCGCTCACCAGCTGGTTGCCGTAGCAGTGGTCGCCGTTGGCGTGGGTGTTGGCGACCGTCCCGATGGGGCTGCGCCGGGTGAGGCCCGCCATCGACGCCAGCATCTCGCCGGTCAGCTTCAGGTCGAACAGAGTGTCGACCAGCAACGACGCCCCGTCGCCGACGACGATGCCGGCGTTGCTCCACCCCCACGTGCCGTCGGGCTGGAGGTAGGCGTGGACCCCGTCGGCGACCTCGTGGAGGCCCTTGCGGTAGGCGATCACGGGAGACACCGTCGCACCCGTCCCCCGTCCCGTCCACCGCAACCGGTTCGCGGAACCGTCGACCGGAGTTCAGTTGCCGCTCACGCGCTGGTCCGGGTGCCGTCAGACGGATGGTCGACGCTGGTCGCATGAGACGACGGATGCAGGCAGCGGCGCTCGCGGGCCTCCTGGTCGCGGGCGTGGTGGGAATGCTCACCACGGCCCCGGCGGGCGCGACGGGCGGGGGCGGGTCGCACCGACCCCATCGACACGACGACACGCTCGTCGTCGGGCACCGGGGGGCCAGCGGCTACCGGCCCGAGCACACGCTGGCGGCCTACGAGCTGGCGATCGCCCAGTGCGCCGACTTCATCGAGCCCGATCTCGTGTCGACCGTCGACGGCGTCCTCGTCGCCCGGCACGAGAACGAGATCGGCGGCACCACCGACGTCGCCGCCCACCCCGAGTTCGCCGCTCGCCGCGCCACCAAGGTGATCGACGGCGTGAACGTGACCGGCTGGTTCACCGAGGACTTCACCTTCGCCGAGCTGCAGACGCTGCGGGCCAGGGAGCGCATCCCGGCGGTGCGGCCGCAGAACGCCCGCTACGACGGGCGGTTCAAGGTGCCCAGCCTGCAGCAGGTGATCGACCTCGCCCGCCGCTCCCGCACCTGCGACGGCAAGCCCGTCGGCATCTACCCGGAGACGAAGCACCCGTCGTACTTCGACGGCATCGGCCTGTCGCTCGAGGAGCCGCTGGTGAAGGTGCTGCGCCGCAACGGCTACCGCGACCGCCGCGACCCGGTGATCGTGCAGAGCTTCGAGGTGGGCAACCTGCGGGAGCTGTCGCGCCTGACCGACGTGCGGATCGCGCAGCTCGTCGACTGCTCGGGCAAGCCATGGGACTTTACGGCCGCGGGCGACGCCAGGACGTACGCCGACCTGGTCACCCCCGAGGGCCTGCGGGCGGTCGCGCGCTACGCCGACGGCGTCGGGGCGTGCAAGGACGTGCTCATCCCCCGCACCGCGTCGGGCACCCTGGCCGCGCCGACCCGGGTGATCGCCGACGCCCACCGGCGGGGGCTCGAGGTGCACGGCTGGACGTTCCGGCGGGAGAACCAGTTCCTGCCGGCCGAGTTCCGGGTCGGCACCGACCCCAACGCCGTCGGCGACCTGGCCGGCGAGATCGAGGTGTTCGTCGACGCCGGCATGGACGGCTTCTTCACCGACAACCCCGACCTCGGCGTCGCCGCGGTCGACTGATCTTCCGGGCTTCGGCGCCCCGGGTCGGCCCTGCCGGTCGATCCGGGGCCCGTGGTCCGGGGTGGTCGTTGCTACTGACGGCGTGACCGGAGCCGCCGTCCGACGTGGGGTTCGGCCCGGGCCGTACCATCGGGACCCATGGCGTCGCCCCGTGCCGAGCTCGACGAGCGCTTCGCCGGCGACACGCTCGACACCGACGTCTGGTTCCCCTACTACCTGCCCCACTGGAGCTCACGGGCCCAGTCGGCGGCGACGTGGTCGATCGAGCACGACGGGCTGCACCTCAGCATCCCGGCCGACCAGCCCCCGTGGTGCGCCGACGTGCACGACGAACCGTTGCGGGTGTCGTGCATCCAGAGCGGCAGCTTCGCCGGTCCCCTGGGCAGTGCGGTGGGGCAGCAGCCGTTCCGTGACGGGCTGGTGGTGCGGGAGGAGCAGCCGACGCTGTGGGGCTGCACGCCGCTCTACGGCCGGGTCGAGGTGCGGATGCGGGGCGTGGTGTCGTCGCGGTCGATGGTCGCCTTCTGGATGTCCGGCATCGAGGACCGCCCCGAGCGCTCCGGTGAGATCTGCGTGGCCGAGATCTTCGGCGACTCCGTCGACCGGGGCCCGGGCTCCGGCTCGCCGTCGGCCGAGGTGGGCATGGGGGTGCACCAGTTCCGCGACCCGACCCTGGTGGAGGACTTCGTCGCCGACCCGTTCGCCATCGACGTCGCCGAGCTCCACACCTACGGCGTCGACTGGCAGCCGGGCTCGCTCGCCTTCAGCGTCGACGGCACGGTCGTCCGCCGCCTCGCCCAGTCCCCCGACTACCCGATGCAGCTCATGCTCGGCGTCTTCGACTTCCCCACCCGCGCCACCCCCGACGACGCCACCGGGATCCCCGAGCTGGTCGTCACCCACGTCCACGCCCACCCGCTGTCGACGTAGGTTCCGGACATGGCGAGTCGGTCGCGAGCGGTGAGGGCGAGGCGGGTCGAGGGGCCGAGGGTGGCCGAGGAGCTCGAGCCGACCGACGGTGGGGCGGTCGCCGACGGGGATCTGCTCGACGGGGTGCTGTGGACCGGTGACGGTGACGAGCCGTTGGGGTGGGAGTCGGTCCGGGAGCTGCAGGTCACGGCGTCGCGGCTCCGTGGCGTGCGGCTGACCGGCGTGGAGCTGGACGACCTCACGCTGGTCGACACGGCGATCGACGGCTGCGAGCTGTCGGGGGCGGTCCTGTCGGGCGCCCGCGCCGAGCGGGTGGCGTTCACCGACTGCCGGATGGCCGGGCTGGTGGCGGCCGACCTGAAGGCCCGCCACGTGCGGTTCTCGAACTGCCTGCTCACCGGCGCCTGGCTCCGGGCCGCGTCGTTCGACCACTGCGAGCTGGTCGACTGCGACCTCACCGGAGCCGACCTCTCCGGCGCCCGCCTCGTCGCCACCCGGCTGGTCCGCTGCCGCCTCGACCACGCCGACCTCAGCGCCGCCCACGCCGACGACCTGGCCCTCCACGGCTCCACCCTCGACGGCACCAAGGGCCTCGCCGAGCTCCGGAAGGTGATCATCGCCTCCGACCAACTGGTCGACGTCGCCCTCCCCCTCCTCGCCGCCCACCAGATCCGCATCGACGACGACTACCTCTCCCCCGACGAGTCCGAGGCGAGTCCCTAACCCACGCTTCGTCATCGTTGCGGTGTCGAGCGACCGTTTCGGTTCGTCGGCGCCGCAACGACCGCGTTCGGGTTAGCCCTCGAAGAACCACGGATGTGCGGGTCGGGTATGACTTGGCGATGGACTTCACGGGGACGCGCCGGTCGCTCCACGCCGTCGCCGAGCAGGTGCTGGCCGCGGCGTTGTGGCGGGCGACCGGGCGCATCGGGTTGCGGGCCACCGAGGGCGGGTTCGGCACGCCGGCGTTCCCCCTGGGCGGGCGGGGGCGGCAGGTGCGGGTCGAGGGTCTCGACCTGGTGGTGGTCGACGACGGCCAACAACGTC
>DATHJB010000002.1 GCA_035316325.1 Acidimicrobiales bacterium | reverse complement strand
CACGATCACGCCGACCAGCCACTCGAGCCGCCGGGTGACCGACGGCTCGGCGTCGCCGTGGCGGGCCCGGCGGACCAGCCACAGGGTGAGCCCCAGGAACACCAGCACCGCGATGCCGTGGATGCGGACCACCGACTCGAGGTCGAAGCCGAGCCGGTTGGCGTCGTCGTCGCCGGCGTGGGGGCCCGACCCGGTGACGATCGTCCCGGTCACCACCACCACGGATGCGACGGCCAGCAGCGCGTCGCAGCCCCGCCGCAGCGACGGCACGGCCAACGGCCGACGCGCCACCTCGGCCCCGGGCGAGGTCCCAGGCTCGACGTCCTCACCGGCCTTGTGGTGCAGGACCAGGGCGTTCCACACCGCGCCCAACGACAGCAGGAAGTGGACCATCACCGTCTTGGGCGACAGGTGGAGCCACACGACCGCCGCGCCCACCAGGGCGTTGGCGAACACCCACACGGGGAGGCCCAGCGACCAGCGGAACAGGTCGTCACGCCGGGGGCGACGGCGGTGCGCCCCCACCACGGCGGCCACCGTGAACAGGCCGACGGCCCCGGTGACGAGCCGGTTGGCGAACTCGACCATGCCGGCACCGTCGGACGCGGAGCGTGGCGTGAAGCTGTCGGGCTCGCACGACGGCCACGTCGAGCAGCCGAGCCCGGAGCCGGTGAGACGCACGGCGGCACCGGTCACCATGATGAAGACCAGCGACGCCAAGGTCACCAACGTGATGCGGCGATAGGTCGAAGGGGTGATGTTCGGAACGTTACGCGGACCCACCTGGCCTGGCGGAAACGGGCGGTCCTAGGCTGCGCCGAAGTGTCCGTGACCGAGCTTGCCAGCTCCCCCCTCGCTACACCGTCGTGGCGTCACACGCTCGGCTCCTACGTGGCGCTGACCAAGCCCCGCATCATCGAGCTCCTCCTGGTCACGACCGTGCCGACGATGATCGTGGCCGAGCGGGGACTGCCGTCGCCGTGGCTGATGGTCGCCACCGTGATCGGGGGCACGCTCGCCGCGGGCGGCGCCAACGCCATCAACATGTACGTCGACCGCGACATCGACAAGGTGATGGACCGCACCAAGAAGCGGCCGATCGCCAGCGGCGCGGTGTCGCCCGGCAACGCGCTCACCTTCGCCGTCGCCATCGAGGCCGTCGCCTTCGTGTTCCTGTGGACGACGGTGAACCTGCTGTCCGCGGTGCTCGCCCTCAGCGCCTGCCTCTTCTACGTGTTCGTGTACACGCTGTGGTTGAAGCGCACGTCGAGCCACAACATCGTGATCGGTGGAGCCGCCGGCGCCGCGCCCGTGCTGATCGGCTGGGCGGCGGTCACCAACAGCCTCGACTGGCCGCCGGTGATCCTGTTCGCCGTCATCTTCATCTGGACGCCGCCGCACTTCTGGGCGCTGGCCATCAAGTACCGCGAGGACTACGCCAAGGTCGACGTGCCGATGCTGCCGGTGGTGGCCAGCTTCCGGACCACCGCCAACCGGATCCTCGTGTACACGCTGCTCCTGGTGGGCGTGACCGTGCTGTTCGCCCCGGTCGCCGACATGGGGAACCTCTACCTCGGCTCCGCTCTCGTGCTCGGTGCCGTGTTCACCTGGTTCGCGGCCCGCCTGCTGCGGGGCGGCGACCCGGCGTTCGCCATGCGCGTGTTCGGCTGGTCGATCACCTACCTCACCCTGCTGTTCGGCGCGATGGCCGTGGACCAACTGCTCTGAAATGACCACCAGTCAGCAATTTCGTGGCCGGAGATTCCATGTGACTAGATTCCCGAGCCGAACCAGTTCCCTGCCCGTGGTGCGTTCATGACCGTGACCGAAGCTCCTCGCGACGTCCTCGACGTCGCCGCAGTCGACACCGAGCCCGTGTCACCGACCGGGCTCGCCGCGCTGGTCGGGTCGGGTGACCCCCGGTCGATCGGCAAGCTCTACATCGGCACCTCGCTGCTCTTCCTGCTCGTCGCCGGGGTGACCGGCGTGCTGGTGGGCTTCGAGCAGGTCGACGTCGACAAGCCCGACAACGTCCTCAGCGCCGACACGCTGGCGCAGGTGTACACGCTGCACAGCATCAGCGGCCTGTTCCTCGTGGTGCTGCCGCTGCTGCTCGGCATCGCCCTGGCGGTGGTGCCGCTCCAGCTCGGCGCCTCGACGGTGGCGTTCCCCCGGGCGGCCGCCGCCTCCTACTGGGTGTTCCTGGTGGGCGGGGGCCTGGTGCTGACCTCCTACGCCGTCAACGGCGGCCCCTTCGGGGGAGAGGCCGACGGGGTGGCGCTGTTCGTCGCCTCGCTGGTCGCCGTGCTCCTGGCGCTCTGCACCGCCAGCGTGTCGGTGGCCACCACCGTGGTCGCGCTGCGGGCGCCCGGGATGAGCCTGCGCCGCGCGCCGCTGTTCTCCTGGTCGATGCTGGTCGCCACCACCATCTGGCTGCTGACCCTGCCGGTGCTCGCCGGGCTGCTGGTGCTGGCCTACGTCGACCTGGTCTACGGCTCCGGCTTCATGGGCGGCGCCGACGGCCTCTACAACCAGATCCTCTGGGTGTTCTGGCAGCCGGCGGTCTACGCCTTCGCCATCCCGGCGCTCGGCATCATCGCCGACATCGTCCCGGTGTTCGCCCAGCGTCGCCTCAAGCGGCACTCGGCCGCGATGTTCCTCGTCGGGCTGTTCGGTGCGCTGAGCTTCGGTGCCTGGGCCCAGGCCGGGATCGACACCTTCGCTGCCGACGACGCCGACCTCACGCCCTGGCTCCACGACGGGCCCTGGATCGTCGTGAGCTGGGCCATCGTCCTCCCGGTGCTCGCCCTCCTGGGCCTGTGGAGCTCCACGCTCGCGGCCGGCAAGGTGAAGGTCGCCAGCCCGCTGCTGTTCGCCCTGGCGTCGGGCCTCCTGCTGCTGGTCGGCGTCGCGGCCGGCGCTGCCACCTCGATCGACGCGCTCGACCTGGTGGGCAGCACCTGGATGACCGCCCAGACCTACGCGGTGCTGCTGGCGGCCCTGACCGCCGGGTTCGGTGGCCTCGTCTTCTGGGCGCCCAAGCTCTACGGCAACCTGCTGTCGGAGGCGACGGCCCGGCTCGTCGCCACGCTCCTGCTGATCGGCACCCTGGTGCTGGCCGTGCCCTACGCCGTCGCCGGCCTCCTCGACCAGCAGCGCCTGCTGGCCTTCGACACCTCGGGCATCGACGAGGTGGGCACGGTCGAGACGCTGAACCTGGTCTCCGCCATCGGCGGGGTGGTCGTGGTGGTGGGCGCCCTGCTCGGCATCCTCGCCGTGCTCGGCGCCCGGGTCGGTCGGGGCACGGGCCCGGGCGACGACCCGTGGAACGGGCACACGCTCGAGTGGGCCACCTCGTCGCCCCCGCCGGTCGGGAACTTCCCGAGCCTGCCGGAGATCACCTCCGAGGCCCCGCTGTACGACGCTCGCCACGCCGCGCTGCGTGACACCACGGAGGCGTCCGCCTGATGGCCGACACGATCGCCACGACCGGGACCGGGACCGTCGGCACCGGCGACCCCGCTCTCGAGGTCTTCACCGCCGCACCCGCGCCGGAGCCGCCCCGTCCCCGGGTGCTGCTCGTCGGCACGGCCCTCGCCGCCGGTGCCGCCGCGGCCGGCCTGTGCTCGCTCGTGGCGCTCTACGCCGAGGTGCGGGCGCAGAGCCTGGCCTCCGAGGGCAGCTGGCTGCCCGACGACACGGTCATGCCGCTCACCCCCGGCAACATGGGGATGGTCTCGCTGCTGATGTCGCTGGTCACCGCGGCGTGGGCGGTGTACGCGCTGCGCAACGACGACCGGGTGCACGCCTGGCTGGCCATCGCCGTGACCCTCGTCTTCGGTGCCGCCTTCATCACCGACACCGCCTACCTGTGGCAGCAGTCGCAGCTGGTGATCGGCGAGACCCCGCAGGCCGTGCTGATCTACGTGATCACCGGGCTCCACGTCGCCATGGTGGTGGCGGGGATGCTGTACCTGCTGGTCATGGGCTTCCGCTCGTTGGGAGGGCAGCTCACCGGCCGCGCCTCCGAGGGCGTCGAGGCCGCCGCACTGTTCTGGTACGTCGCCGTCGCGGTCTACGCGGTGGTCTGGTACGCGATCTACATCACGAAGTAGGGCCCCGCACTCATGATCACCACCGGTACCAAGTGGTTCCTCGGCCTGGGCGTCGTCACGCTCGCTCTGGCCGCGGCCTACGGCTGGTCCACCGGCGGCGTCGGGCTGGGGCCCGTGACCGTCGGCTACAAGGGCAGCGTCGGCGACCTCCTCGGCTACGGCGTCCTCGTGACCGCCGGCCTGCTGAGCATCACCCAGGGCCTGGTCGTCGCCGCCTGGCGCGACGCCGACCCCCAGGCGCAGGCCGAGCTGGTGCACCTCGACACGGTGCCCACCACGCGGCCCGCCGGGGTGAGCTACTGGCCGGCCATCGCCGCCTTCGGCGTCGGCCTGCTGGTGGTCGGCCTGGTGTGGGAGGCGCTGCTGGTCGTCTTCGGGGTGATCGTGCTGGGGATCGTGCTGGTCGAGTGGACGGTGCAGACCTGGGCCGACCACGCCACCGGCGACCCGGCCACCAACCGCCGCATCCGCAACCGGCTCATGAACCCCATCGAGTTCCCGGTGGGCGGCGTGCTGGCCGTCGCCGTGGTGGTGATCGCGTTCTCCCGGTTCTTCCTGGCGGCGTCGCAGGACGTCGCGGTGATCGGGGCCGGCGTCCTGGCGACGGTCGTGCTGGTGCTCGGCTGGGTGCTGGCCGCTCGCCCGAAGCTCAGTGCCAACGTCGTCGTCGGAGTGGTGCTCGTGGTCGCCGTGGGCGTCATCGGCCTGGGGGTCGCCGCCGGGGTGGCGGGCGAGCGAGAGTTCCACAAGATCGGCTCGGAAGAGGAAGTAGAAGGCGAGCACGGATGACCCTCCGGAAGATCCTCCGCACGACGCCGTTCGCGTCGCTCGCGCTGCTGCTCAGTGCCTGCGCGTCGGACGCGCCACAGGACACGCTGGAGCCCGAGGGGCCCATCGCCCGCACGATCGACAACCTCGTGAACCCGGTGTTCATCATCGCCGGCGTCGTGTTCGTGCTGGTCGAGGTCGGCACGGTGCTGCTGGTGCGGAAGTTCCGCCTGCGCAAGGACGACGACCCCGAGGCGCTGCCGCCGCAGACCCACGGCAACTTCAAGCTGGAGATCGCCTGGACGATCGCCCCCGCGGTGCTCCTGGCCGTCGTCGGGGTGGCCACCGTCGCCACGCTGTTCGACGTCGACGCCGCCGCCGACGAGGCCACCATGTCGGTCACGGTGGTCGGCCAGCAGTGGTGGTGGGAGTACCAGTACGACACCGACGCCGACGACGAGGTCGACTTCGTCACCGCCAACGACCTGGTCATCCCGGCCGGCACCGCGGTGAAGCTGGAGATCAAGTCGCGCGACGTCATCCACTCCTTCTGGATCCCCAAGCTCAACGGGAAGAAGGACGCGGTGCCGGGCCGCACCCACCAGCTGACCGTCGAGTCCGACGACGCCGGCACGTTCGTCGGCCAGTGCACCGAGTACTGCGGCCTGTCCCACGCCTACATGCGCCAGCGCCTCGTCGCCCTCGACCAGGTCGACTACGACGCCTGGGTGGCCAACCAGGTCGAAGACGCCCAGGTGCCCACCGACCCCGACGCGGCTGCCGGAGCCGAGCTGTTCACCGGCACCTGCTCGCGCTGCCACCTGGCCCGGGGCATCAACGACGACGAGTTCGAGGAGGCCGGCAGCGGCAACGACCTCGTCTCGGGCCCCGCTCCCGACCTCACCCACTTCGCCACCCGCGGCGCCTTCGCCGGGGCGATCTTCGACCTGTGGGAGACCGACGACCCGGCCGGCGTCGTCCAGTGGGACGAGATCGGCGGGACGATGAACAAGGAAGACCTCGAGGCCTGGCTCCGCAACCCGCCGGAGGAGAAGCCGATGGCGCCGGCCGACCCCGAGACCACCGACGTCGGCCGCGGCATGCCCGACCTGAACCTGACCGAAGAACAGATCGACCAGCTGGTCGCCTTCTTCGAGACGCTCGACTAGGAGCATTGCGATGGCGATCGTCGAACGACCCGCAACCCCCGCCCTGCAGCTTCCCTCCGGCCCGCAGGTGACCGAGCGCCCCATGGGCGTGTTCACCCGGCCGACGGCCACCACCGGTTGGAAGAGCTGGCTCACCTCCGTCGATCACAAGCGGATCGGCATCATGTACGGGGCCGCGGCCCTGGTGTTCCTCATGCTGGGCGGGCTCGAGGCGCTGATGATCCGGGTGCAGCTCACCGCTCCGGACAGCAAGCTCTACTCCGCCGACCTGTACAACCAGGTGTTCACCATGCACGGCGTGACGATGATCTTCCTCGTCGTCATGCCGCTGGGTGCGGCGTTCATGAACTACCTGATGCCCCTGCAGATCGGGGCGCGGGACGTGGCGTTCCCTCGGCTGAACGCCTTCAGCTTCTGGACGTTCCTGTTCGGCGGGCTCTTCCTCAACACGTCGTGGTTCCTGGGCGGCGGTGCCGACGGGGGTTGGTTCGCCTACGCCCCCAACACCAGCGTCACGTTCTCACCGGGCCACGGCATGGACTTCTACGCCCTCGGCCTGCAGATCACCGGCATCGCCTCGCTGGTCGGTGCGATCAACCTGATCGTCACCGTGCTCAACCTGCGGGCGCCCGGTATGTCGCTGATGAAGATGCCGGTGTTCACGTGGATGTCGTTCGTGACCCAGCTGCTGCTGGTGTTCGCGATCCCGGTCATCTCGGTGGCGCTGGTGCTGCTGACGCTCGACCGCACGTTCGACGCCAACTTCTTCAACGTGGCCGCGGGCGCGGACCCGCTGTTGTGGGAGCACCTGTTCTGGATCTTCGGGCACCCGGAGGTCTACATCCTGGTGCTGCCGGCGTTCGGCGTGGTGTCGGAGATCATCCCGGTGTTCTCCCGCAAGCCGATCTTCGGCTATCCGTTCATGGTGTTCTCGGGCATCGCCATCGGCTTCATGGGCTGGGGCGTGTGGGCCCACCACATGTTCGCCTCCGGCATGGGGCCGATCTCGGTGGCCGCGTTCTCGATGTCGACGATGTTCATCGCCGTGCCGACCGGCGTGAAGATCCTCAACTGGCTGGCGACCATGTGGGGCGGCAAGATCCGCTTCTCCACGCCGATGCTGTTCGCCATCGGCCTGGTCACGATGTTCACCATCGGCGGCCTGTCGGGCGTGACGCACGCCGTCGCCCCGGCCGACACCCAACAGACCGACACCTATTACATCGTCGCCCACTTCCACTACGTGATCTTCGGCGGCGCGCTGTTCGCCTTCCTGGGTGGCTTCTACTTCTGGTGGCCCAAGGTGTTCGGCTGGCTGCTCGACGACAAGTGGGGCAAGTTCCACTTCTGGCTGACGCTGATCGGGTTCAACCTGACGTTCGGCCCCATGCACATCCTGGGCCTGCAGGGCATGCCCCGCCGCCAGCACTCCTACAAGGAGGGCTACGGCTTCGAGTTCTGGAACCAGGTTGCGACCGTCGGCGCGTTCATCATCGCCGTGGCGTTCCTGGTGTTCTTCGCCAACATCGTCAAGAGCTGGCGGAAGCACAAGGCCGATCCGGTGAACCCCGGGCCCGACCCGTGGGACGCCCGGAGCCTCGAGTGGATGACGGCGTCGCCCACCCCGGCCCACAACTTCGACGCCTCGCCCACCGTGTCGCACCTCGACGAGTTCTGGCACCGCAAGTACGCCGAGGACGAGACCGGCAAGGTCGTGCGGGTGAAGAGCTCGGAGGAGGTCGCCCAGAAGGGCGACGCCACCGACGTGCACCTGCCGTCGCCGTCGTACTGGCCCATCGTGATGGCTGCCGGCCTGCCGCTCATCGGCTACGGCCTGATGTTCCACCTCGGCTTTGCCATCCTGGGCGGCGCGGTGGTCCTGCTGGCGGCCTTCGCCTGGGGCCTGGAGCCCGCCGACGACCCGGAAGCGGCGCACGGGCACGACGACCACGGCGACGACGACGACCACAGCGACGACGAGCCTGGCGACGACGAGCCTGCGGCTGTCACGGCCGGCTCGGAGGAAGGGATCAACGATGAGTGACGTCGCCGTCGACACGCACGACACGCATGACGCGCACGCCACGTCGACCGGCATCTCCAACGAGAAGCTGGCCATGTGGGTGTTCCTCGGCTCCGACTGCCTGCTGTTCGGGGCCCTGATCTCCACCTACCTGCTGCTGCGGCACCGCAGCATCAGCGGGCCGATGGAGCTGCGCGACCCGTCCAACGTGTACGACATCCCGTTCACGTCGGTGTCGAGCTTCGTGCTGCTGATGAGCTCGCTGACGATGGCGCTGGCCGTCGGGGCGATCCACCGGGGCGACGTCCGTCGCTGCCGGGGCTTCCTGACCACCACCGCGCTGCTGGGCGCCACGTTCATCGGCGGCCAGGTCTACGAGTTCACGGCCTTCCAGAACGAGGGCCTGGGCTTCACCACCAACCTCTTCGGCTCGGCCTTCTACACCCTCACCGGCTTCCACGGTGTGCACGTCAGCATCGGCATCATGTTCCTGATGTCGCTGGTGGTGATGTCGCTGCGGGGCAACCTCGGGCCCGACAAAGCCGAGACCGTCGAGATCTTCGGCTTGTATTGGCACTTCGTCGACATCGTGTGGATCCTGATCTTCACGATCGTCTACCTGATCCCGTGACGGAGGCGAACAGATGAGCGCCAGCACCGACCTGCACACCCACACCGGAACGCCGGTCGAGCCCCACCACGAGACGCACGAGCACGCCCACCCGAGCGACCGCAACTACATCGTGATCGCCATCATCCTGGCGATCATCACCGCGCTCGAGGTGGGCACCTACGTCTTCGACGACTTCTTCGACGACGCCGGCACCGGCGTGCTCATCGCCACGCTGTTCCCGATGATGATCCTCAAGTTCGCGATCGTGTGCGCCTACTTCATGCACCTGAAGTACGACAACCCGATCTTCCGACGGATCTTCGTGTTCGGGCTGCTGCTGGCGGTCGGCGTCTTCATGGCGGCGATGACGTCGATGCAGCTCTTCGCCGACGCCTAGAGAGGGCCGTTCCGCACCCAGCCCTCGGCCACCAGGATCTCGTCGGCGGCGCGGCGGGCCTCGCGCCGGCGGCTCCGCTCGATCCACTCGTCGGGCGTGTCGCCCATGACCGCCCGCAGGCGCTCCGACTCGCGGAGGAGCTGTGTCAGCAGGCTGCGCTGGTCGCACAGCCAGCGCGGTGCGCCCTCGGCGTCGACCAGGACACCGCGGTCGGCGACGTAGGCGTCGCAGTCGTCGAGCACCCGGCCCGACGGCAGCGTGATGCGAGCGTCGACGGGCGTGCGCCGGTAGCCGGGCTCGGTCGCGTCGAGCAGGGCGAGCTGCGGGTCGTCGAGCCACTGCACGAACAGCCGTGACCGCAGGTGGGAGCCGAGGACGGGCGTCGCCGGCACGTAGCCGGCCGAGGTGACCAGGGCGGTGAAGCCCGGGGCCAGGCCCTCGACGTCGGCAAGGACCAGCGGCATCTCCCACGGCGGGTCGGCGTCGGCGTACTTGTACCGGAGCTGAGCCGGCGAGGCGTTCGACCCGACGGCGAGGACCGGCGTCCGGTCGGCGAGTGCCTCGTCGAGCGACGCGGGGTCGAGGCGGTGGTGCGACGCGTGGGTCAGGAGGACGGAGTGCTCCGGCCAGCGGCCCGGGTAGGTCAGCGGGTGGAGGCGCGGCGCGTCGTCCGGGCCCCAGCCGTCGGTCATGTCGGCAGGGTGCGACGGAGCTCGGCGGCGGTGGCCGCGTCCATGTCGAACAGGCTCGGGGAGCGGGTGAGGGAGCCCACCCACGTCGAGCCGGCGACGTCGACGTGGAACGTGGCCAGGTCCAACCGGCGCTGGGCCGGCGACGAGCGGGTGCGGGCGCTCTGGATGCGGTCGAGCGGCACCAGGTCGACCCGGTGGGTGAGCACGCCGGCGGCCAGCGCCACCCGCCCTCCGGCCACGGCGTGGCCCGCCCTCCGGTGCGCGGCCCGGCCCCAGGGCACGGCGCCCAGTGCCACGACCACGGTCACCCAGGCGACGCCGCCGAACACCAGGCCCGGGCCCACCGCGCCGGGCAGCAACAGGAGAAGCCGTCGCATCACGCTGCGCCGCGCCGCCGCGGGACGTCGGGGCTCCAGGGCGGGCACCGTCCAGTCCGGGCCCATCACCCGCACCAGGAAGTCGTCCACCTGGCCGCGCCGCAGCAGCGGCACCTCCACCAGGGGCGACACGCCCTGCTGCGTGCCCGCCGGCACGGCCGTGTGCAGCACCACCGAGGTGAAGCCGAACATCCGGCGGAGCGGGTTGTCGACGATCGTCACCCGCTGCACCCGCCGCCGCGGCACCGACTGCTCGCGCACGCTGAACGAGCCGGCGCGCAGGTGCAGGTCGTCGCCCCGGTGGGTCAGGACCCAGCCCCAGTCGCCCAGCAGCCGGCCGACGGCGTGGACCACCGTCGCCACGAGCCCCAGGCCCAGCCCGACGGCGACCACCGCCCCGGCCAGGGTCGGCTCTTCGCTGACGGCCGCCCCCAGCAGCCACGGGAAGGCAGCGGCCAGGAGCAGCGTCGTCAGCATGCCGGGCCCCTGGGTGAGGGCGGAGAGCAGCAGGTCACTCACCGACATGCGGGCCAGCTCGTAGGTGAGCACGGGCGCCCGTTCGCCGCCGCCGTCGCCGTCGATCGACGCGCCGGCACCGGACGTGTGGTCGCGGCGGTCGAGCACGAAGCGCCGCACCGAGGCGGCGTCGTCCATCCGGAGGAGCGACAGCGACACCGCGCTCGCCCCGCCCTCGCCCGCGGTCTCGATGTGCAGCGCCCCGAGGCCGAACATCTGGGCCAGCAGGTGCCGGCGCAGGTCCACCTGCTGCACCCGGCTGTACGGGACCACCCGGTGGCGGCGCTGGAGGACGCCCTCGTTCAGCTCCATGTGGGTGTCGGTCAGCGTGTAGGTGCGGAACCACCAGCGCAGCACCCGGGGACCGAGCAGCAGCAGCGGGATCGTGGCCATGCCGGGGTCGAACGGGCTGCTCGGCGTCTCGGGGCCCAGCCGGCGGGTCAGCAGCTCGAACAGGACCGACCCGACCAGCGCCGCCAGCTCGATGCCGACGGTGAGGGGGCTGGTGCGGCGGGCCGTCCCCAGGGGCGGCGGCGCTTCCTGCGCGTAGCCCGTCGGCAGGGCGGATGGCGCCGGGGGTGCCGGGGGGTCAGACGGTGTCGTCGACACCGGCCCGTTCCAGGAGGTGCTGGCGGAGGCGGGCGGCGTCGTCGGCGTGCAGCCCGGGGATGTGGGCGTCGGTGGTCGCCGACGCGGTGTGCACCACCAGCTGGGTGAGCCCGAAGGTCCGGTCGAGCGGTCCGCGCTCCAGGTCGATCTGCTGGATCCGCCGGTACGGGATGTAGGTGGCCTCGGTGAAGACCACGCCGTGGCGCAGCTCGAGCGCCAGCGGCCCGTCGTGCCAGCGCCAGCTGGCCCACTCGAGGCGGGCCACCACGACCGCGACCGGCACGACCACGGCGGTCGCCAGCAGGGCGAGCCACCAGGGACCGCCGAGCACCAGGAGGGCGATCGTCGCGGCCACGCCGAGGACCGCGGCCGTGGCGCCGGCCATCCCGGCCCACAAGCCCCGCGCCCGGGGGTCGAGGGGGCTGCCCACACCGTCGGTCACCCGGGCATTCTCGCACCCGGCCTGACTGATCCGGCTAGCGGTCGGGCTCCCAGCGGAAGTAGGCGGCGGCCAGGGCGGATGCGGCGACGGCCCACACCACCAGCACCGGCCACACCCGGCCGGGCACGTCGACCCCGTCGGTGAGGGCGCCGTGCAGGGCCTCGGCCAGCGCCGTGGAGGGCAGGGCCCGGGCGACGCCCCGGAGGCCACCGGGCAGCTCGCTCAACGGGAAGACCATCCCGGAGAACAGCAGCAGCGCCACGAACGAGGCGTTGGCGACGGCCAGGTTCACCAGCGCCGGGAGCCGCCCGGCCAGCAGCAGCGCCAGGCCGACGAACGCGACGGTGGCGAGCACCACCGCGGCCAGAGCGGGGAGCGGCGACAGCTCCGGCCGCCAGCCCAGCGCCACCGCGGCCACCACGATCACCACCACCTGCACGCCGAGGATCGCCAGCGACGCCAGCACCTTGGCGGCGACCAGGCGGGGCCGGCCCAGCGGCGTGGTGCCCAGGCGCTTGAGGACGCCGTACGAGCGGTCGAAGCCGGTGGCGATGGCGAGGTTGGCGAAGGCGGTCGACAGCACCGCCATCGCCAGCACCCCGGGCGCCAGGAAGTCGACCGCGTCGCCGTCGATGGGCAGCACGTCGACCACCGAGAAGAACACCAGGATGCCGACCGGGATCCCCAGGGTCAGCAGCAGCGACTCCCCGTTGCGCAGGCTGAGCGCCAGCTCGAGGCGCAGCTGGGCGAGGAGGGCCCTCACTTCGGGTCCTCGGTCAGCCGCACGAAGACGTCCTCCAGGGAGTGGCGGCCGGTCTGGAGGTCGGACAGGGCGACGTCGTGGTCGGCCAGCCAGGCGGTCAGCCGGGCGACGAGCTGCGGTGATGCCGCCGCGGCCACCCGGTACTCGTTGGGGCGGGTCTCGGTCACCGGGATGCCGTCGAGGTGGGTCGAGAGGGCCTCGACGTCGAGATCGGCGGGGGCCCGGAACCGCACCTCGTCGTCCTGGTTGCCGGCGGCGACCTGCAGCTCCTCCAACGTTCCCGCGGCCAGCAGGCGTCCGTGGTCGACGATCACCACCCGGTCGGCCATGCGCTCGGCCTCGTCGAGGTCATGGGTCGACAGCAGCACGGTCACGCCGTTGCCCCGCAGCTCGTCGACGATGGCCCGGATCTGCTGGCGGCCCGCCGGGTCGACGCCCGCGGTCGGCTCGTCGAGGAACACCACCTGGGGCCGCCCCATCAGCGCCAGCGCCAGGGCCAGGCGCCGCTGCTCGCCGCCCGACAGCTGCCGGAAGGTCCGCCGGGCCAGCGGCGTCAGCTCCAGCCGGCGCAGCAGCCCGTCGGGGTCGACCGGGGTCGGGTACAGCGCCGCGGCGTGGCGGGCCAGCTCGCCCACCCGCGCCGCCGGGTGGATGCCGCCGTCCTGCAGCATCACGCCCATGCGGGCGGTGAGGCTCGCCCGGTCCCGCCGGGGGTCGAGGCCCACCACGGAGAGCCGTCCGGCCGCCGGCCGCCGCAACCCTTCCAGCGCTTCGATCGTCGAGGTCTTCCCGGCCCCGTTGCGCCCCAGGATGCAGGTGACCTGCCCCGCCTCCGCTGCGAACGTCAGCTCGTCCACCGCCACCACGTCCCCGTACCGGACGACGAGCCCCTCGACATCGATGGCGGCCATGGCGCTCCGACGCTACAACCCTCGCCGCCGACCCCCGGCGACCGGTCAGGGGTCGGTGGGAGGGGTGAGGGATTCGTGCCAGTGGATGCCCTTCCAGGCGGCGCCGACGCGGTGGGCGACGAGGGTGTTGCGGCCCACGACGGCGAAGTCGGTGCCGTCGGGCCGCTCGGCGGCGAACCGGAAGGTGAAGAAGGCGTACGCCACGTCGCCGAGCACGTCGATCGTCAGGTCGCCGACGTCCATGCCGACCACCCGACCGAACACCTGGGTGACGTCCCGGAAGTAGCGGTCGAGCCCCCGCGCACCCCGGACCGGCTGCATCAGCTCGACGGGGCTGTAGACGACGTCGTAGTCCAGGTCCCAGATCCCCAGGAGCCGCTCGGCGTCGAGGGTGGCGAAGCCCACCCGGTAGTCCTCGACCAGAGCCTCGATGCCCCGGATGTCGGCCCCTCGGGTGTCGGTCTCGTCGTCCATCCACTCACCGTAAGAGCTCAACCCGGACTCGAGGTCGACCCGGGGTGGGTCAGCAGGTGCTGGCCCGGTAGGACTCCACGGCCCAGCCCTCGGGGCTCGGCACGACGTGCGCCATGATCCACAGGACACGCCCTGGCTGCCGGGAACCCTGTCGAAGCGGCGGAGACGACACCGGTACGCTCGGCCGATGCTCGATCTACGCCGGATCCGCTCGGAGAGCGAGGCGGTCAAGACCGCCCTCGACCGTCGTGGCCCCGGCGTCTCCGAGGCGATCGACCGGATCGTCGGGATCGACGGCGAGCAGCGGCGGGTGGCGGCGCAGCGCGACGACGTGCGGGCGCAGGTGAAGACGGTGTCGAAGGACGTCGGGCGCCTCCGCGGCCAGGGCCAGACCGCCGAGGCCGAGGCGAAGATGGCCGAGAGCCGTGAGCTCGGCCAGCAGGAGAAGGCGCTGGCCGCCGAGGCCGACCGCCTCGCCGACGAGATCCGCCAGCTGCTGCTCCGCGTCCCCAACCTCCCCAGCGACGCCGCCCCCGACGGCGCCACCGAGGCCGACAACGTCGTCCTCCGCACCGAGGGCTACGACCCCGCCGCCTACGCCGCGCACCAGCGCGTCCCCCACTGGGACATCGGCACCGAGCTGGGCATCCTCGACATCGAGCGGGCCACCAAGATCTCGGGCTCGATGTTCGTGATGTACCGGGGCTGGGGCGCCCGTCTGCTGCGGGCCATGATCCAGTTCAGCCTCGACCGCAACGCCGACGCCTACGAGGAGATCCGTCCGCCCACGCTGGTGCGCACCGAGACGATGATCTCGACCGGCCACCTCCCCAAGTTCGACGACGACGCCTACCACGTCGAGCGCGACGACCTGTGGGCCATCCCCACCGCCGAGGTGCCGCTCACGTCGCTGCACCGCGACGAGGTGCTCGACGGCGCCGCCCTCCCGCTGCGGTACACGGCCCACACGTCGTGCTTCCGGCGCGAGGCCGGGTCGGCCGGCAAGGACACCCGCGGCCTGCTCCGCACCCACGAGTTCGACAAGGTCGAGCTGCTGGCCCTCGCCGCCGACGAACCGGCGGCCATCGCCTGTCAGGACGACGTGCTCGCCCGCAGCGAGGCGGTCCTGCAGGCGCTGGGCCTGGCCTACCGGGTGCTCGACCTCTGCACCGGCGACCTGGGCAACTCGGCCCGCCGCACCTGGGACATCGAGGCCTACGCGCCCGGCGTCGACATGTGGCTCGAGGTGTCGTCGGTGTCGTGGTTCGGCGACTACCAGGCCCGCCGCGCCAACATCCGCTACCGCCCGGTGGCCGGCCCCGACGGCAAGGCGAAGTCGAACGAGGTGTGCCACACGGTGAACGGCTCGGCGATGGGTTGGCCCCGCACGGTGGCCGCCTACCTGGAGACCCACCGCCAGGCCGACGGCAGGATCGCGGTGGTCGACGCGCTGCGCCCGTATCTCGGAGGCATCGAGCAGCTACCGGCCAACTGACCGGTAGCTTCGCCAGAGATGCAGCGTCTCTGGGCCTGGCTGGGCCTCAACCTCGGCAAGCACGCGGGTGTCGTGTCGCTGGTCGGGCTCATCGTCACGCTGGTGCTCGGCTTCGGGGTCACCCGCCTCGACTTCGCCACCGGCCAGGACTCGTACCTCGACAAGGACGAGCAGGTCTACAAGGACAACGTCCGCTACCAGGGCCTGTTCGGTGGCCAGGCGATGGTCACGCTCTACACGATGGACGAGGGCAAGCAGGTGCTCGACCTGTTCACGCCCGACAACCTCACCCGCCTCCGCGCCCAGGAGAAGGAGCTGCGCGGCATCGGCGGCGTCCTCGACGTGGTGAGCCCCCTCACCGCCCTCGAGTTCACCGACAACCTGGTGCAGAGCGACTCGGGCAACCCGGCCGACAGCGTCGCCGGCGGGATCCTGCTGGGCGCCGCCGGCCGCGAGACCGATCCCGCCAAGGCCCAGATCCGCACCGCCGACGGGCTCGCCACGCTCCAGCGCATCAACGCCGTCGCGGGCGAGCACACGCTCGACAACCCCCAGTGGGTCGACTTCCTCCTGCACGACAACCAGGGGGACGTCCGCAAGTCGCTGCTGCCGTTCTTCCCCGACGAAGGCCACGCCCAGATGGTCAGCCGGCTCACCGGGAACGCCTCGCTCGAAGACGAGGGCCGCGCCGCCGAGGCCGTGATCGACGCCACCGATGCGGACATGCAGAACGCCACGGTCCTCACCACCGGCGCCGCCGAGCTGCTGAAGCAGCTCAACGACTACCTGCGCGGCGGCATGCTGCTGCTGGGCGCGATCGCGGTGGCGATCATGGTGCTGATCCTGCTGGTGCTGTTCGACGTGCGCTGGCGGCTGCTGCCCCTCGGGGTGATCCTCGTGGGCGTGGTGTGGGCCTTCGGGCTGGCGGGCTACCTGGGCATCCCGCTGTCGGTGGTCACCATCGCCGGGCTGCCGGTGATGCTCGGCGTGGGCATCGACTACGCGATCCAGATGCACTCCCGGATCGAGGAGGAGGTGATCGTCGCCCGGGCGGACCACCCGATCCAGGAGACGGCCCGCAACCTCGGGCCCGCGCTGCTGGTGGTCACGTTCGACGCGGTGTTCGCGTTCCTGGCGCTGCAGTTCGCCAAGGTGCCGATGATCCGCGACTTCGGCCTGCTGCTGGCGGTCGGCATCGCCGCCATCTGCTTCTGCTCGATCATCATGCCGCTCTCGATCCTCGGCATCCGCGAGTACCGGTCGCCGACGAAGGGGCGCGACTTCACCGAGGGCCCGCTCGGTCGCCTGGTGCTGTGGCTGGGAAGCCTGCCCTCCCGGATCGGGCTGTGGCTGGTGGTGGCGAGCGTGGTGATCTTCGCCGGCGGCATGGCGGTGGAGAACGACCTGAGCCTGCAGACCGACCCGGAGCGCTGGGTCAACCAGGACAGCGACGTGATCCGCAAGATCGACACGCTCAAGTCGGAGACGGGCTCGTCGTCGGAGCTGGGCATCTTCGTCCAGTCCGACGACGCGTTCGACGACGAGACCGTGGCGTTCGTCGACGGCTTCGCCCGCGAGGAGCTGACCAACCGGCCCGACGAGCTGCTCACCGCCTCGTCGGTGGTGACGACCGTGAGCTTCCTGCTCGACATCCCGGGTGCGTCGACGCTGGCGCCCACCGGCGACGACGTGGCCGCCGCCTACGCCGTCGCCCCCGAGGACATCCAGAAGGCCACGGCCCGCCCCGACGACGGCGCCCTCAACCTCATCTTCCGCACCGCGGCAGGGTCGCTGGAGGACACCGCGGTGTACGTGGACGAGATCCGCGCCCAGATCGACCCGCCGGCCGGCGTCGAGGCCACCCCCTCCGGCTTGGCGGTGGTGGGCGTCGGCCTCCTCCACAACCTGGAGTCCAACCGCATCCTGCTCACCTACCTGGCGATCGGCTTCGTCGGCATCTTCCTGGCGGTGCGGCTCAAGAGCATCGTGCGGTCGCTGCTGTCGCTGGTGCCGGTGCTGATCGCGGTGGGCACGGCGTCGCTGGTGGCGTGGGTGTTCGACCTGCAGCTCAGCCCGATGACCGCGGTCGGCGGCCCGCTCGTCGTCGCCGCCTGCACCGAGTTCACGTCGCTGATCCTGCTGCGCTACCTGGAGGAGCGCCGCCGCGGCCTGGCCCCTCGGGAGGCCGTCGACGTGACCGCCGAGCACACCGGCCGGGCGTTCATCGTCTCGGCGTGCACGGCCATCGCCGGCGTGGCGGTGATCTCCTTCTCGTCGCTGCCGCTGCTGCGCGACTTCGGCATCGTCGTGGCCATGAACGTGACCGTGGCGTTGCTGAGCGCTCTGGTGATCCTGCCGCCGATGCTGGTCTGGGCCGACCGCCGCGGCTGGGTTTCCCACGGAATAGCCGGCATTTCCGAGGGTCAGGGTCGGGAACTGGACCGCACCGGAGTGACGCGAGGGTAGGGTCCCAGCGATGTCGGCCACGCCAGACGTCGCCATTCGCCTCGAGCAGCTCTCGAAGGAGTACCCGGGTGCGGCGAGACCGGCAGTCGACCGGCTCGATCTGTCGATCCCCACCGGCGAGCTGGTGGCGCTGGTCGGCCCCTCCGGCTGTGGCAAGACCACGACGCTGAAGATGATCAACCGGCTCGTCGAGCCCACCGGCGGCACCGTGTGGATCCACGGCGTCGACGCCCGCACGCTGCCGGCCCACGAGCTGCGCCGCGGGATCGGCTACGTGATCCAGCAGGCGGGCCTGTTCCCGCACCGCAGCGTCGCCGACAACATCGCCACCGTCCCCGAGCTGCTGGGCTGGAAGCGCGATCGCATCGACGCCCGGGTCGACGAGCTGGCGGGCCTGCTCGACCTCGACCGCGGCCTGCTGCGCCGCTACCCGGCGGCGCTGTCGGGCGGCCAGCAGCAGCGGGTGGGCGTGGCCCGGGCGCTGGCGGCCGACCCGCCGATCCTGCTGATGGACGAGCCCTACTCGGCGGTCGACCCGATCGTGCGCGCCCGTCTGCAGGACGAGCTGCTGCACATCCAGCGGACCGTCCACAAGACCATCGTGTTCGTCACCCACGACATCGACGAGGCCATCAAGCTGGCCGACCGCGTCGTGATCCTGAACATGGGCGGCATCCTGGCGCAGGTCGGCACGCCCGAGGAGCTGTTGCGCAAGCCGGCGAACGAGTTCGTCGCCGACTTCCTGGGCGACGACCGCGGCCTCAAGCGCCTCTCGCTGCTGACCGTCGACGACGTGGCGCTGCGGGAGGGGCCGGTGGTCGACCTGGACGCCACGCCGGACCGGGCCCGGGCGGTGATGGCGGCGAACAACGTCGACTGGGTGGGCGTGCGCGACGCCGGGAAGCTGCTCGGCTGGGTCGGTGCGGCCGACCTCAACGGCGACCCGACGGTCGGCGCCGTGGAGGCCAGGCCGTTCCTGGCGGTGTTCCCGCCGGGCACGTCGCTCAAGGCCGCGCTCGACGGCATCGTCACGTCGCGGACCCGGGTCGCCGTCGTGGTGGAGGACGACGAGCGCTACCGGGGGATGCTCACCGTCGACGACCTGGCCGAGGGCATCACCGGGTGACCCCCGTGCTGCTCGCGGCCGACGAGCCGCTGGTGCGCTGGAGCTGGGTCGGGGACCACCTCGACGAGATCCGCGAGGCCGCGGTCGAGCACGTCCAGCTCACCGTCCTCGCGGTGGGCCTCGGCTTCGTGCTGGCCATGGGCATGGCGCTGCTGGCCACCCGCTGGCACTGGACCTACGGCCCGCTGGCCGGGTTCTGTGCGGTGCTCTACTCGATCCCGAGCCTGGCGCTGTTCGGCATCCTCGTGCCGATCACCGGCCTCGGCATCGTGCCCGCCCAGATCGCCCTGGTCGGCTACACGCTGCTGATCCTGCTGCGGAACATCGTCGCCGGCATCGACGGCGTGCCCGCGCACGTGCGGGAGGCGGCCGACGGCATGGGCTACGAGCGCTGGCGCCGGGTGCTGCGCATCGACCTGCCGCTGGCCGTGCCCGCCATCGTCGCCGGCCTGCGCATCGCCACCGTGACCACGGTCGGCCTGGTGACGGTCGCCGCGCTGGTGGGCAAGGGCGGCTTCGGCGACCTGATCAACGACGGCCTGAGCCGCGACTTCTCCACGCCGGTGGTGGTGGGCACCGTGCTGTCGGTCGCGCTGGCGATCGTCTTCGACGTGCTGTTCGTGCTGGTCGAGTGGCTGACGACGCCGTGGGCCCGCAAGGCGCGGCGCGTCGTGCCGATCGACCCCGGCCGTCCCGCCCTCGGCGCCGTGTCGGTCGCCGGTGTGAGCCGGGAGGGCGCCCGTGGGTGAGACCTGGCGCCAGATGTGGGACTACCTGGGCACCGACGCGGCCTGGCACGGGCGCAACGGCCTGCCGTCGCTGCTGTGGGCCCACCTGCAGCTGTCGTTCGCGTCGCTGGCGATCGCCGTGGTCGTGGCGCTGCCGCCGGCGATCGTGCTGGGTCACGTCAAGCGGGGCGCGCTGCTGGCGGTGTCGATCGTGAACATCGGCCGGGCCGTGCCGTCGTTCGCGGTGATCGCCCTGCTGCTGCCGTTCTCGCTGCGCTGGGGCTTCGGCCTCGGCTTCTGGCCGACGCTGGTGGCCCTGGTGCTGCTGGCCGTGCCCCCGATCTTCACCAACACCTACACCGGCATCCGCGACGTGCCGGACGACGCCCTCGAGGCGGCACAGGGGATGGGCATGCAGCCGGGTGAGCTGGTCCGGAAGGTGGAGGTGCCGGTGGCGATGCCGCTGATCCTCACCGGCCTGCGCATCTCCGCCGTCCAGATCATCGCCACCGCGACGCTGGGCTCCCTGGTCGGCTTCCGCTGCCTGGGCTCGCCGATCGTCGCCGGGTTCACCCGGTCCGACAAGGGCCCGCTGCTGGCCGCGGCGATCCTGGTCGCGGCGGTGGCGTTGCTGACCGACGGGTTCTTCGCCCAGGCCCAGCGGTGGCTGATGCCGTGGCGGAGGGCCAGCCCGAGCTCTTTCGACAACCCAGAAGTGGAGGGACAGACCCCATGAAACGACAGCGCAAGGTGGTCGCCGCCATCGTCGTGCTCGCGCTCGGCCTGGTGGCCACGGCGTGTGGCGACGACGACGACACGGCCACGGCCGATCGGGAGGGCCCGACCGTGCAGATCGGCGCCCAGGACTTCGGCGAGTCGGCCATCCTCGCCGAGATCTACAAGCAGGCCCTCGAGGCCGACGGCTTCCAGGCCGACACCCAGTCGCTGGGCGGGTTCCGTGACCTGCTCTTCGCCGCGTTCGAGAGCGGCGACGTGAACCTGGCACCCGACTACCTGGCATCGGAGGTCGAGTTCCTCAACGAGCAGGCTGGTGGAGAGCCGGGTGTCGCCACCAGCGATGCCGCGGCGACGTTCGACCTGCTGACGCCGTTCCTGGAGGACAACGACCCCGCGCTGGTGGCGTTCGAGCCGTCGGACGCCGTCAACACCAACGCGTTCGTGATCACCCAGGAGACCTCCGACGAGCTGGGGATCGAGACGCTGTCCGACCTGGCCGAGAAGGGCCAGGACCTGTCGCTCGGCGCGCCGCAGGACTGCGAGGAGAACGCCTTCTGCATCCCGGGCCTGCAGGAGGTCTACGGCCTCGACCTGACGCCCAACTTCACGCCGCTCGACACGGGCGTGATCCCGACGTCGCTGGAGGAGGGCGCCATCGACGTGGCGCTGCTGTTCTCCACCGACGGGCGCATCGCGGACGAGGGCTGGGTCCTCCTGGAGGACGACAAGCAGATGCTCGCCGCCGACAACGTGCTGCCGGTGGCGACCCAGGAGCTGTCCGACGCCTACGGCGCGGACCTGGCCGCCCTGCTCGACAGCGTGTCGGCCGAGCTGACCACCACGGATCTCACCGACCTCAACAAGCGCTACGACATCGACAAGGAAGACGCCGCGGACATCGCCGCCGACTGGCTGTCCGACCACAACCTGAACTGACGAGACGTCGTCAGGGCTCCGTGTCTCGCCTGGGCCGTGCGGTCCAGGCGAGACCGAGGCCCAGCAGGGCCGCGACGGCGACGCCGATCTCCACGGCGCCGATCGAGCGGATCGTCTCGGCGACGTCCTGCGACCAGCCGGTGACCACGTCGACCACGCCCGACGACGGCACGTTCGGCCCGTCGGCCCGGTCGGTGCGCACCTCGAGGATCCCGAAGTAGGCGACGTACACGCCGGCGAGCGTCACCAGCGCCGCCGAGATCGAGTGGATGTAGGGCTGGGCGGAGCGCAGCAGCCGCAGCACCGACGTGCGGGCCAGCGCCATCGACACCGTGAGCGCGGTGAGCACCAGGCCCATGCCCAGGGCGTAGATGCCGAACACCACCACCCCGTCGACGAACGACTCGCGCTCCATCGTCCCCGACACGGCGACAAGGAACGTGGGCAGCGTGCAGCCGATCGAGGCCACGGCGTAGGACACGCCGAACACGAACATGGCCCGCACGGTGCGCTCCCGCTGGCCGTTGCGTGTGCCGCCCCCCGGTGCCGGTAGCCAGCGGAGCGTCGGCTCCCAGCCCGCGAGCATGGCGACGCCGAGGGCGACCAGGCTCACGCCGATCACCACCGAGATCCAGGGCGCGTACTCGTAGACCGGCAGCGACGACGCCTTCACCAGCGTCCCTGCCACGGCGAACACCGCCAGGAAGCCGGCCGACACGGCGAGGGCGACACGGGCCGCCCGGCGCAGGCCGGCGTCGTGCAGCGCGTCGTCGGCGGAGCTGTCGAGGCCCATGAAGTACGACAGGTAGGCGGGCAGCATGGCGAACCCGCACGGGTTCACCGTGGCCACCATGCCGATCGTCAGGTACCAGGCGAAGGAGCCCTCGGGGCCGAGCGAGGCGATCACGCCAGCAGCTCGTCGATCTCGGCCCGCAGGTCGTCCGCTTCGAGCTCCCTCATGTGGGTGGCGGCGACCGAGCCGTCGGGGTTGACGAACACGGTGGTCGGCATCTGGGTGCCCTCGAACAGCGCGAGCACCTCGCCGGTCGGGTCGGCGTACGTCGGGTAGGTGACACCGGTCTCGTCGACCACCTCCAGCCCGCGGCGGGCCTGGTGGTCGATCGAGACGCCGACGATGGTCACGTCGTCGCCCCGCTCCTGGTGGACGCGCTCGAAGGCGGGCATCTCCTGTCGGCACGGCTGGCACCACTCGGCGAAGAAGTTGACCACCACCGGTCCGTCGGTGAGCAGGTCGCCCAGCCGGACAGGGGCGCCGTCGCCGAGCGCGCCCAGCTCGACGGCGCGCACCTCGTCGGGCGACGGGCCGTCGTCGGCCTCGCCCCGGAACGCCACGAGCGCGACCACCGCGGCGACCACCAGCACGGTAGCGCCCACCAACACCGGACGGGGGACCCGGCGGGACACCATCCCCCGACGGTACCGACCCGGCCCCGGCCGACAGGAATCTGGGCACGCAACACCCGAGCTCGTCGTCTTTCATGATGATGGCGACGTCGGGAGCAAGGGGGCGCTGATGCTGCTCGACAGGCGGGCACCGGTGCCCGAGGTCTCGTTCGAGGTCGTCTACGAGGAGGAGTACGAGGCGGTCACCCGGCTCGCGTACCTGCTGGTGCGCTCCCGTGAGGTCGCCGAGGAGCTGACGCAGGACGCTTTCGTGCGCCTCTACGAGTACTTCGACGCGGTGGTGACCCCGGCCGGCTGGCTGCGCACGGCGGTGGTGCGGATGGCGATCACGTGGCAGCGCCGGCAGGACCTGGAGCGGCGCCGGCTGGCCGGGACGTTCGACCCCGGCGCCCTTGGGGAGCCCGAGCTGGACGAGACCTGGACGGCGATCGGGCGGCTCCGGCAGGAGCGGCAGACCGTCCTCGTCCTGCGGTTCTACGAGGACCTGTCGCACCGCGCCATCGCCGAGCTCCTCGGTTGCTCCGCCGCGACCGTCCGCAGCCGCACCCGCCGGGCGCTGGCCGACCTACGACGTGAGGTGAGTCGATGAGCCCCCGCAGAGAGCCCATGGCGACACGTGTCCGGTCCACCCTCCGGGCCAAGGCCGACCAGGTCACAGTGCGTCCCGGCCCGTTCGACGCCGATCGCCCGGTGACCCGTGCCGCCGAGGCGATGCCGCTGTCGCTCACCCCGCGGTCGCGCGGCCGGCTGGTCCTCGGCATCGCCGCCGTCGCGGTCGTGGCGGTGCTCGGTGCCGCGGCGGTCGTCGCGCTCCGACGGGGGTCCGACGACGGCGGGACGACCTCCACCGCGGCCTCGACGACGACGACGGAGGCGGAGTCGGGCGTGGACGGGGTGCTCGCACCGTCGTGGTCGCCCGACGACCTCACCCTGTGGGCCGTGACCTGGGAGCAGTCGCCCTCGGATTCGGCCGGGATCGGCCTCGAACAGCTCTTCGGCCGGGGCGGGGGCACGGCCGACGGTGCCGTGCACGTGTGGATCCAGTACGGCGAGGGTGGCTTGCCTGTCGGCGCGAGCCCCACCACCGTGCGCGGCATCCAGGCTGACCTGATGCCGGCGAAGGAGTTCCCCGACACCACGTCGACGCTCAGCTGGTACGAGGACGACGTCAACGTCAGCGCGTCGTTCGTCGGGATCGGCCTGGAGGAGACCGTCGCGTTCCTCGACGGGCTGACGTGGCGGTCGGACGATCGGCTGGTCGGGTTCGCGCCTCAGTCGAGTGGTGACCTGGACCTCCTCGGCGAGACCTCGCCGGCGCCCGCCGGGGGCACGGTGCTGAGCGCCCGGTTCCTCTACCTCGACGCTGCTCTGAGCCTCGCCCCCGGGGAGGGTCGGCAGCTGGAGGTGCACACGACGACGGCCACCGGGGGCGGCATCTCGTCGAGCTACCTGCGGACCTGGCTCCACGCGGACCGCGGTGAGGACGGTGTCCTCGAGTCGTACGACCCCCGCTACGGGACCGTGCGGCGCGACTGGCCCGACGGCCGGAGGCTCTGGGTCGACGCCAACGCCACCGCCGTCGACCGGGCCACGCTGGTGCGGGTCGCCGACAGCGTGGAGGCCGTCGCGGCCGGCGAGCTCACGCAGCTGCGCGAGGCCGTCCGGGACCGGGTCGGTGGGCAGGATCTCGTCGCCTCGGCCGAGCTGGGCGACGCCCGCCTGGAGGTGCGCGGCACCAGCGCGATGGCCATCCTGTGCCTGCAACCTGCCGGCGGCACCCGCATCTGCCCGGCGGACGTCGCCTTCGGCAGCTCTTTGTCCACCGGGTTCGTGGTGGGCGACACCTGGTACGCCGCTGCGGTGTCGAGCGGCGTGACGCCCGTGGTGTCGCGGCCGAGCCCTGCCCTCCCCGTCACCGTCCCTGAACCGCTGCCCGGCTCGGAGGCCGCGACCTCGGGCGAGTGGAGCTTCACGCTCGTCGCGGTGCCCGCCGGCCTCGACACCGTCGACGTCTGGTACGGCCTCCACCAAACCAGCCTCCAGCGGTCGCAAGCCGAGGAGTAGTTGCAGCTTCCCGTGTTCCCTGTAAAGTTGATCGAGTTGATCATCTTTTAGGGAAAGGGCGGGGTGTGCGGAACAGATCCACGCTGGGGCTCCTGGGGGCGATCCTGACGGCGGCGTCGTTGCTGGCGACGGCCTGCAGCGACGAGGCGTCGACGCGGCCCGAGGACGACACGCCGTCCGACGCCGCCACCGACGTCGAACAGGTCGCGGTGCCCGAGTCGATCCCCGCCGGCACCACGCTGCGCGTCGGCGACCAGCTCGAGTACCTCCAGACCATCCTGTCGCTGGCGGGGGAGGACCAGGACCTCGGCTACGAGGTCGAGTACTCGTCGTTCGTGGGCGGGCCGCCGATGCTGCAGGCGTTCCAGGGCGGGGCCGTCGACACCGGCTTCGTCGGCAGCACGCCGCTGATCTTCGCCCAGGCCCAGGGGCAGGACATCGTCGCCGTGGCCGGATGGGCCAGCGAGAACGGCTCCTACCGGCTGGTCACCGCACCCGGCGAGGAGGAGATCCAGGGCTGGGAGGACCTGGCGGGCAGGAGCGTCGCCTACCAGCGGGGCACCGCGGCCGAGGCGGCGCTGCTGCAGGCACTCGACGCGGCCGGCGTCGACCCGGCCGACGTGACCACCGTCGACGTGCCCCTCACCCAGGTCGGCTCGGCGCTGTCGGGCGGCTCCGCCGACTCCGCCATCTCGGTGGAGCCCCTCACCAGCGTCTACCTGGCGTCCAACCCGACGGCCCCGGTGGTCGACAGCGCCGACGAGATCACCGACCGGTCGTCGTTCCTCATCGCCAGCGCCGCCACGCTCGCCGACGACGCCAAGACCGCGGCGCTCGCCGACTACACGGCCCGGCTGGTGCGGGCCTTCACCTACCTGCGGGCGAACCCCGACGGGGTGGCGCAGGCGGTGTACGTCGACCAGTACGGCCTCACGCCGGAGCGGGCCGCCGAGATCGTGGAGGCCCAGGGCGTCGGCTCCTTCATCGAGCTCCCCGGCGACATCGAGGACCAGCAGCAGGCGCTCGCCGACCTGTTCGTCGCCGCCGGCCAGGTCCCCGAGGCGGTCGACGTGTCCGCCGAGTTCGACGTCCGCTTCCGCGACCTCGTCGAGGAGGCCCAGTCCGGATGACCGACCTCCGCTCGCCCGAGACCGACGTGGTGGAGGTGGCCGACCTCGTCGACCTGCATCCCGCCGCCCCCGAGCTGATCCGCCTGCCCACCCGCCCCGCCGGGGAGGTGGACGCCCGACGTCGACGGCTCCCCAAGGGCGTCGAGCGGCTGGCCGGCGTGGCGTTGCTGCTGGCCCTGTGGGAGCTGGCGGCCGCGGCCGGGTGGCTGCGGCCCGACATCCTGGCGGCGCCGTCCGCGGTGCTGACCGTCGGCTGGGACCTGGCCCGCGACGGCACCCTCGCCGAGGCACTGTGGGCGTCGCTGCAGCGGGTCGGCTGGGGCCTGGGCCTCGGCATCCCGCTGGGCACGGCGCTGGCGCTCGTGGCCGGGCTGTCCCGGGTCGGCGACGACGTGGTCGACGCCAACATGCAGATGCTGCGCTTCGTGCCGATCCTCGGCCTCCAGCCGCTGCTGATCGTGTGGCTGGGCGTCGGCGAGACCACGAAGATCACCATGATCGTGCTGGGCGTCGCCTTCCCGATCTACGTCAACACCAGCGCCGCGGTGCGGGCGATCGACCCGGGGCACCTGGAGCTGGCGACCGTCCTCGGCCTCGGCCGCTTCGACCGCCTCCGCCGGGTGGTGCTGCCCGGCGCCCGGGCCGGCTTCCTGGTCGGCCTGCGGATGGCGACCGGCGTCGCCTGGCTGCTGCTGGTGTTCGCCGAGCAGATCAACGCCAGCAGCGGCATCGGCTACCTGATGGTGCGGGCCCAGACGTTCTTCCAGACCGACGTCATCGTGGTCTGCCTGGTGGTCTACGCCGTGCTCGGCCTGGTGTCGGACGCCGTCGTCCGCGCCCTGGAAGGAAGGCTCCTGCGGTGGCAACCGGGACGCTGACCCACGCGCTGCGCCGCGACTTCGGCGACCGGGCGGTGCTGCGCGGCATCGACCTCGAGATCGCCACGGGCGAGTTCGTGGCGCTGCTGGGCCGGAGCGGGTCGGGCAAGACCACGCTGCTGCGGATCCTCGCGGGGCTCGACAGCGGGGCCGCGGGCGACGCCCACGTGCCGGTGCGACGGGCCGTCGGCTTCCAGGACGCCCGACTGCTCCCATGGATGTCGGTGCTCGGCAACGTCGTGCTCGGGCTGCGGGGCGACGACGCCGAGGCCCGCGGGCGCGCCGCGATCGCCGAGGTCGGGCTGTCCGGCCACGAGCACGACTGGCCCAAGACGCTGTCGGGCGGCGAGGGGCAGCGGGCCGCGCTGGCCCGGGCGCTGGTGCGGGCCCCCGACCTGCTGCTGCTCGACGAGCCCTTCGGGGCGCTCGATGCCCTGACCCGCCTGCGCATGCACGCGCTGGTGCAGGAGCTGTGCGCCCGGCACCGCCCGGCGGTGCTGCTGGTGACCCACGACGTCGACGAGGCGATCCTGCTGGCCGACCGGGTGCTCGTCCTCACCGACGGCCACATCTCGCTCGACGTGCCCGTCGACGTGCCCACGCCCCGCCTCCGCAGCGACGACCGGTTCGTCGTCCTGCGGGCGCGCCTGCTCACCGAGCTCGGAGTCGAAGAGCCATCACCCCTGGGAGGGAACCTGTGACCATCACCGAGATCGACGTCGAGCTCGACGTCGTCCCGCTGTCCGGCACGATCGGCGCGGTCATCCGCGGTCTCGACGTGCGCCACCTCGACGACGCGACCGTCGCCGCCGTCCGCCGGGTGTGGCTCGAGCGCAAGGTGGTGTTCTTCCCCGAGCAGCACCTGGAGCCGGCCGAGCACCTGGCGTTCGCCTCCCGCTTCGGCGAGCCGACCGAGGGGCACCCGGTCATCCCGGGCCTCGACGGCCACCCCGAGGTGTTCCAGATCGACTACACCGCGGCCCGCGACCTCTACTCCACCTACGGCGACGTCAGCACCCGCTACCGGGGCATCGCCTGGCACACCGACGTCACCTTCGTGCCGCGGCCGCCGCTCGGGTCGATCCTGCGGGCCGTCGTGGTGCCGGAGGCGGGCGGCGACACCCTGTTCTCCGACCAGCAGGCGGCGTACGCGTCGCTCAGCCCGGCGCTGCAGGCCTTCCTCGAGACACTCACCGCGGTGCACGACGGCCGCGACCAGTTCAAGGGCATCCTCGACCTCGTGGGCGAGGGCCGCTGGGAGGGCGAGAAGCTGCTGAAGCTGGAGCCGGTCGAGCACCCGGTCGTGCGCACGCACCCGGAGACCGGCGCCAAGACCCTGTTCGTGAACCCCGGCTTCACGTCGCACATCAAGGAGCTCGACCGGGCCGAGAGCGACGCGCTGCTCGCCTTCCTCTACACCCACGCGGTGAAGCCGGAGCACACGGTGCGCTACCACTGGAGCCAGGGCGACATCGGCTTCTGGGACAACCGGGCCACGCAGCACGCGGTCGTCGGCGACTTCGGCGACGAGCACCGGGTGATCCAGCGGGTGACCCTCCGGGGCGACGAACCCCGCTGACGCCCACGCTCACGCGGGAGCGTGACGATCTCACGTCGGAACGTGGGAACGGTCGTTCGTGCGGGGATACTTCCTGCATGGCCGCCGAGCCCCGCATGGTCTCCCTCGGATTCGGCAAGTTCGCCCGGGTCGACCGCATCTACGCCCTGGAGCCGCTCCGGGGCGGTGAGCGCGGCGACGGGCGACGCACCCGGGTGTGGGTCGAGGGGATCACCGAGCCGATCGTCGCCTCCCGCACCGAGCGCACGATCCTCCACGACATGGGCCAGGACGCCGCGGCCCAGGTCCCCATCCTGGACGACGCCCTCGACCTGGCGGAGCGCCTGGCCAAGGCGGCCGAGGCCGGCCGGGTCGACCTCGGCGACCTGGGCCGGAGGGCCCGGCGGCTGCTCGACGCAACCACCGGACCCGCTTCCTAGTGCCTGCGGCAAGGCGGCTGACGCCGCCGCCTCCGGCCGATTTAGAGCCTCGGCCGGTGGCAGTTGCGCCTGGTGACGGCTCTCCCCGCGCCGATCGGCCTGATGGCTACCGGCCTGGCGGGCCGATGGTGCGCAGGGGGGAGGGGCTGCACCATCGGCCCGCGACCTGAGTGGCGGTTCCGCTAGGCGATGCGGACCACCGCCACGTCCTGCAGGTGCTCCGGGATGGGGATGTCCGGGAGCTGGTCCTCGGGGCGGGCGTGCTTCGGGGGCCGACCCCGACGCCGCTTGCTGGCCAGGATCTTCCCGTTGAGGAAGAGCTGACCACCCCAGACGCCCCACGGCTCACGCCGCTCCAGGGCGCCCTCGAGGCAGGGGATCAGGGCCGGGCACGTGGCGCAGATGTGCTTGGCCCGAGCGATGTCCTGCAGCTCGTCGCTGAAGAACAGCTCGTTGAGCTGACCCCCGCCGTCGTTGCAGCGGGCATGGGCCCACCAGCCGTGCTCGGTGGCGGCGAGCTCGGGCGAGATGGGGTTCTCGTCGGCCCAGTCCAGCTCGTCGCCGGTGGGACTGTCGGGTGCTTCGTCTCGTTCGTCGTTGGGTCTGGTGAGCTGGGCGATCATTGCCCTTCCCCCTCGCTGGGTTCCGTTTTTCTGTGAGGTTTCGGTGCGCATGCGGAATCGGGTCCAAGAATCAGAAAAGGCCGCCGGGTTGTCCCGACGGCCTTCGGAGGTTCCTTGCGCTCTTTCCCTTCTCAGGGTGAGCGCTCCAAAGGCCGTGGAGTGGTTCGGTCGGTGTGGGCGACCGGGTACGCCGGCTTGGCGTCGAGGTTCCACACCTGCATCCACGCCTGGTCGGCGCCGATCGACGTAATGCAGTCGAACGCGCCGGAACCGGCGTGGGACGTACCAAACGTCAGGGCGGGGGCTACGCGCTCCCGGTCGGTCCCAGGACGCGCAGCACCGGCCGTGAGGCTCGGTTGAAGGGTGCTGCGAGTCATCGTCCTGATTCCATCCTCGGGGGTCATCCAGCCATTCGCAGGCGATGCCACCACACGGGCGGCAACTGCGTCAAAGGAATATTAGAGGTGTTTCCTCAAACTTGTGGTGCAGTCACCGGGACGAACAGCTTCTCCCGGTAGAAGCGCAGCTCCGAGACGCTCTCGAGGATGTCGTCGAGGGCCCGGTGCGTGGTCGCCTTCTTGGGTACCGAGTCGATCACCGAGGGGTACCAGCGCCGGGCCAGCTCCTTGATCGTCGACACGTCGACCGACCTGTAGTGCAGGTGGTTCTCGATGTCGGGCAGGTAGCTGGCCAGGAAGCGGCGGTCGGTGCCGATGGAGTTGCCGCACAGCGGCACCGTGCGCGGCTCGGGCACGTGGGTCCGGATGAAGTCGAGGGTGGCCTTGCCGGCGGCCTCCAGCGTGACCGTCGACGCGGTGATCGCCTCGAGCAGCCCGCTGCGGGTGTGCATGTCCCGCACCACCGGCTCCATGGCGGCGAGCGCCTCGGCCGGCTGGTGGATCACCAGGTCGGGCCCGCTGGCGACGATCTGGAGCTCGTCGTCGGTGACCAACGTGGCGATCTCCACGATCACGTGCCTCGCGGGTTCCAGCCCGGTCATCTCGAGATCCATCCACACGAGCACATAGGGACCCTATTCCAAGTCGTGCGTTCTCACGGCACCACAATGGCGGGGTGCTGACGAACCACGGGGTGCTGACCGTTCCGTTGCTGGTGCTCGATCCCGAACTGCCGTTGCCCGGGTACGCGCGGGAGGGCGACGCCGGGGCCGACCTGGTCGCCAGGGAGGGCGTGCGGTTGCGGCGGGGTGGGGGCCGGGCGCTCGTGCCGACCGGTGTGGCCCTCGCGCTGCCGGAGGGGTACGCCGGGTTCGTGCAGCCCCGCAGCGGGCTGGCGCTGCGCCACGGCGTCACCTGCCTGAACTCCCCAGGCCTGATCGACAGCGGCTACCGCGACGAGCTGAAGGTGCTGCTCGTCAACACCGACCCGGACGCCGACTACGAGGTCGGCCGGGGCGACCGCATCGCCCAGCTGGTGATCCAGCGGGTGGAGCAGGCCGAGTTCACGGTGGTCGAGACGCTGCCGCCGTCGCAGCGCGGCACCGGCGGCTTCGGCCACACCGGTCGCTGAACCGGGACGCCGCTAGTCGTCGTGGTCGGCCGGGGCCTTGCGCAGGGTGACCGACGACTTGCCGGGGTCGAGCGACCACTCGTCGACCACGGTGTCGAGCACGGTGGCCGCCAGGTCGGAGAACGCCGGGACGACCGCGCCGCCGTCGAGCGCGAGCGTCACCCGGAGGCCGTTCGGCTCGATGTCGTAGGAGACGACCAGGCTCGACTCGGGCCCGGCGTCGCACAGCTGGGCGGCCGCCTCGCCCACCGCCAGGCGCAGCTCCTCCACCTCGCTGAACGTGAAGCCCAACCGGGTGCCGAGCCCCGCCGCGCCGACGCGGGCGATGCGCACAGCCGCCGACGTCGCCGGCACGGTCAACCGAACGGAGTCCCCGTCATTGCGCTCCACGCAGCATCGGAGCCTACGGCGCCCACCGCCCGTGTCGGAAGCGGGGTGGTTGCGTAGCGGCGGCGGCCCTGCCCGCCGTCACGGCGACGGCTCGCGCACGACCCGTTCGGGGTCGACGTCGTTGCGCAACCCCAGGTACACGGGGTGGCGCAGCAGCCCCTCGTCGGTCCAGTTCCCGAAGCCGATCTCGGCCACCAGCTCCGGCCGCACCCAGTGGGCGTCACGGGAGCGCAGGTGCGGCGGGGACGGCGTGAACGGGCACTGGTCGGTGGCCAGCTCGGCCAGCGTCGTGCGCAGCTCGGCCAGCGTCGCCCCGGTGAAGCCGGTGCCGACACGGCCGGCGTAGCGCAGGGGCCGCTCCGGCACCGACGTGTCGTGGTAGCCGACCAGCAGAGCCCCGAAGGTGCCGGCGCGCTCGCCCTGGCCCTCGGCCCAACCGCCGACCACCAGCTCCTGGCGCCGCTGCACCTTCACCTTCACCCAGTCGGCCGTGCGCTTCCCCGGCCGGTACACCGAGCCGGCCCGCTTGGCGATCACCCCTTCGAGCCCCTGGTGGGCGGCGGCGGCGAGCAGGCCCGGGCCGTCGTCGAACACCCCCGCCACCTGCACGCCGGGCGGGAGGTCGTCGGCCAGGGACCGCAGCACCGTGCGCCGGTCGCTGAGCGGGAGCCCGATCGTGGGTCGGTCGCCCACCTGCAGCACGTCGAACAGCACCAGCTCGACCGGCACGTCGGCGGCCCGGCGGGCGGCTTCGGCCGGCGACGTGATGTGCATGCGGTTCTGGAGGCGCCCGAAGCTGGGGTGCCCCGCCTCGTCGAGCGCCACGATCTCGCCGTCGAGCACCACGTCGAGGGGGAACGCGTCGGCGAGCACGGCCAGCTCCGGGTACGACACGGTCGCGTCCTTGGCGTTCGACGACCAGATGCGCAGCTCCCCGCCGCGCACCTCCGACAGCGCGCGCATGCCGTCCCACTTGAGCTCATAGGTCCAGTCGGCGCCCTCCGGCAACCGCGCGGTGGTCGCCTTCATGGGCAGGTACTGCGGCATCGGCTGGGGAGCCTACGGTTGCCGCTCGAGGGTCCACCCCGTGCAGTGAGTGTGGGGGTGACCGCCGCGCGCACCTGCGAGAACGTGACCTATCGACTACGCCGTGTTGGGGGCTAGGGTCGCTCACACTCGGCGGACTCTTTACGGAAACAGGAGCAGCTCGCGATGTCTCAGGTCACCCCCGGCTGGTACGCGGACCCGTCCGGCCGGTTCTCGCAGAGGTACCACGACGGCACCCAGTGGTCCGAGCACGTGGTCGACGCCGCCGGCAACCGCAGCACCGATCCGACCAACCAGCAGCCGCAGGCCGCTGGCTACGGCGCTCAGCAGCAGGCCGGCTACGGCCAGCAGCAGACCTCGGGCCAGGGCTACGGCCAGGCCGACGCCGGCTACGGCCAGGCGCAGTCGTCGGGCGAGAACTACGCCCCCCAGAACTACGGCCAGACGCCGTCGGGCCAGGGCTACGGCCAGCAGGGCTACGGCCAGCAGCAGCCGCCACCGCAGCAGGGCTACGGGCAGCAGGGCTACGGCCAGCAGCCGCAGCAGCCGGGCTACGGCCAGCCTGGCTACGCCTACGGCCAGCAGGCGCCCGCCTACGGCTCGGGCGCCAGCTTCTCGCCCACGATCGGCCTCATCGTCGCCGGCATCGGCGCCCTGCTGGTGCTCGCCTCGATGTTCGCCCTCGACTTCCTCAAGGCGTCGGTCGACCTGGGCGAGTTCGGTGGCACGACCAGCGAGTCGGCCCCCCTCGGCGACTTCAACGAGGAGGGCGCCCCCGGGGCGCTCAAGTCGTACGCCGGCTTCGGCCGCCTGCTCGCCGTGGTGGTGGTCGTCGGTGCGGTCGCCGCAGCCGCGAAGCTGCCGGCTCTGGCCAAGATCCCGCAGGCTTCGATCATCGCCGCCGGAGCTGCCGGCCTGTTCCTCGTCTGGCACGTGCTGGCGATGCTGGCCAGCGGTGACGGGTTCGACCTCAGCCCCGCGATCGGCGCCATCCTCGGCGTCATCGGTTACGGCGGGGTGATAGCCGGGCAGTTCCTACCGCAACCCGTGGGCGGTAACCGCTAGCCGGGTACGTTGTTCTGCCGAAGGGCCCCGTGCTTCGCGCCGGGGCCCTTCGCCGCGCTCGTGGCCATGTCGCCCTGACGACTACGGTTTCTGACGCTCCATCAGATTTCGTACGAGGGGGAACGCCGATGGGCGATACGCAGTTCAACCTGGCGAAGGTCTTCGACACCGTCGCTGCGGCCGTGCCGGACCGCGACGCCCTGGTCTGGAGCGACCGGCGCTGGAGCTTCGCCGACCTGGCCGACCGCTCGCGCCGCCTGGCGACCTACCTGCGCTCCCGCGGCCTGGGCGTCCACACCGAGCGCGCCGAGCTCGCCGGTCACGAGTCGGGCCAGGACCACGTCGGCATCTACCTCTACAACGGCAACGAGTACCTCGAGACGATGCTGGCGACCTTCCAGTCGCGGGTCGGCCCGTTCAACGTCAACTACCGCTACGTCACCGACGAGCTGCTCTACCTGCTCGACAACGCCCGCTGCCGCGGCCTCGTGTACCACGCCACCTTCGCCCCGGTCCTGGCCGCCGTGCGCGACAAGGTCCCGGGCCTCGACGTGCTGGTCCAGGTGGCCGACGAGTCCGGCAACGAGCTGCTCCCCGGCGCCGTCGACTACGAGAGCGTGATCGCCGCCACCGAGCCCGACCTGGCCGGCGTCGAGCCCTCGCCCGACGACCTCTACATCCTCTACACCGGCGGCACCACGGGCATGCCCAAGGGCGTGCTGTGGCGCCAGCACGACGTGTTCATGTCGTGCATGGGCGGTCGGAACCTGTTCACCTGGCAGCCGGTCGAGTCGTACGAGGAGATCGCCGCCACCGCCACGGGGCTGGAGTCGCCGCTCAAGTTCATGCCGCTGCCGCCGCTCATGCACGGCGCCGCGCAGTGGGCCACGTTCATCGGGCTCAACGGCGGCAACACCATCGTCTTCCAGGAGAACACCCGGCGGCTCGACCCGGTCGACGTGTGGCGCACGGTCGAGCGCGAGCGCGCCACCACCGTCACCACGGTCGGCGACGCCGTCGCCCGCCCCCTGGTGGAGGAGCTCGAGCGGGGCGACTACGACACCAGCTCGATCGTCGCCGTCGGCAACGGCGGGGCCGCGCTCACGCCGACCATCAAGGAGCGCCTGCTGGCGCAGATGCCGAACGTGTTCGTGTCGGACTCCGTGGGGTCGTCGGAGACGGGGGCGCAGATGAGCCACCTGTCGGCCGCCGGTGCGGTGTCGACCGGGCGCTTCAACCCCGGGCCGGGCACGGTCGTGGTCAGCGAGGACCTCACCAAGCTCCTCGGCCCCGGCCACGAGGGCCTGGGCTGGCTGGCGCAGGAGGGCTGGGTCCCCCTCGGCTACTTCCGCGACGCCGAGAAGACCGGCCGCACCTTCCCGGTGATCGACGGCGTCCGCTACGCGGTGCCGGGCGACCGGGCGCGCCACCTGGAGAGCGGCGAGGTCGAGCTGCTCGGGCGCGACTCGGTCACCATCAACTCGGGCGGCGAGAAGATCTTCGCCGAGGAGGTCGAGCGGGCGATCGCCGGCCACGCGGCAGTGCACGACGTGGTGGTGGTCGGCCGGCCCAGCGAGCGCTGGGGCCAGGAGGTCGTGGCGCTGGTCACGCTGTCCGACGGCGCCACCGCGACGGCCGAGGACATCGTCGACCACGCCGGCCGCTCCATCGCCCGCTACAAGCTGCCGAAGGACGTGCTGTTCCTCGACCACATCGAGCGCAGCCCCGCCGGGAAGGCCGACTACCGCTGGGCGAAGGAGCAGGTCACCGGCTGACCCGGCCGAGCGGAGGTCGAAAACGCCAAGAGGCCCGGCACCCCCGTAGGTGTGCCGGGCCTCTTGCGTTGTCGTTCGAGACGATGGATCAGACGGCCGGGGCGCCGCGGCGACGGCGGCTGGCCGCCAGCGCCACGAGCACGCCACCGATGGCGGCGAGCCCACCGCCGACCTTGAGCAGCGTCATCGTCGAGTCGGAGCCGGTGTTGGGCAGGTCGCCACCGCCGCCACCGCCCGGCGTGGTGACCGGGGGAGTGGTGGTCGGAGCCACCTCGTCGCAGGACACCACGTCGACCGTGGAGGTCAGGACCAGCACGTCGCCCTCACCGGCGCCCTCGGCCTCGATGGTCGCCTCGCCCAGCGCCTGGGTGGCGGACAGCGTGACGTCGAGCGTCACGACGCCGTTCTCGTCGGCCACCGGGGTGCCGAGCACGGCATCGGGCAGCAACGTGACCGTGACGGTGGTGCCCGGCACGAACGTGGAGGCCTCGACCGTGAAGGCCTGCCCGGGGCACGGGGTGGCGTCGCTGACGGTGATCAGGTCGTCACCGGGTGGGTATTCGGTCGCTGCCGCCGGCGATGCTGCCGCAAGGCCGATCACCGCAACAGCCAGTACAACAAGCCGCTTCATATCCCCCTGCTTCCCTTCTGCCCCATGGGCCGCCCAACAGATGGGCCTGTCCGGCCCCATGACCTCAGCGACCGGCACCCTACTCTGAGGTAACGAGCCTTACCACGCGTTCTTGTTAAGACTCGTAGCGCGCTGTGCGACACCTGGTGGGTGGTCACGCCGGGTTCACCCAGGCGTGGTCGTTCGTTCGTGGAACCGCCTCCTACCATGGACGGCCGACCCTTCCGGGGGGTGTAGCTCAGCTGGCAGAGCAGCGGCCTTTTAAGCCGAAGCGCGTGGGTTCGA
>DATHJB010000001.1 GCA_035316325.1 Acidimicrobiales bacterium | reverse complement strand
GAGCCCCAAGCCGCCGACCCCGGTGACAGGCCGACGCCGAGGATGCTCAGGCCCGCCTCGGCCAGGATCGCGACGCCCATGAAGATCGTCGTCTGGACGATGATCGGCGAGGCGATGTTGGGAAGCACCCGACGCAAGAGGATCCACGACGTGCGCGATCCGACCGCGACCGACGCCTCGATGAACGTCTCCTCGCGGACGGCCAGCGTTTCGGCTCGCACGATCCTGGTCAGGCTGGGCGAGAGGGAGACGCCGACCCCGAAGAGGGCCCAGTTGAAGCTCAGGTCGAAGGCGGACGCGACCGCGAGGGCGAAGATCAAGGGGGGCACCGCCTGCACCGCGTCGACGAGCCGCATCAGCAGGAAGTCCATGACCCCACCCGCGAACCCCGCCATCAGGCCGAGCGGGACCGCGATCAGGAGTGTGATCGCGGCGACCTCCAGGGCGACGCGCAGGGCCACCCGGGTCCCGTACACGATTCGGCTCGCGTTGTCCCGGCCGAGGTCGTCCGTGCCGAACCAATGAGCACCCGAGGGCTCCTCGAACGGCACGCCGACGAAGAGCTGCTCCGGATCGTGCTGGGCGATCACCGGGGCGAACACGGCGAGCACCGTCATGAGAGCGAGAACGAGGAGGCCGGCGACGGCGAACCGGTCGCGCATGAAGCGCCGGACGACGCCCTGGTTCCCCGAGCGCGCCGCGGGAACCTCGGACGCCTCCACCGCGGGCACCATCAGATCCGTCACAGCGCCTGGACCTTCGGGTTGAGGTACGCGTGGAGCACGTCGACGAGCAGGTTGATCCCCACGGTCACGAGCACGAAGAAGACCACGACGCCTTGCAGCACCGTCACGTCGTTCGAGCGCACCGCGCTCACCACCAGGCCGCCGACGCCCTCGATGCCGAACAGCTCCTCGATGACGACCGCGCCGCTGAAGAGCTGCGCCACCTGGATGCCCATGACGGTGAGGGGGGCGGCAGCCGCGTTGCGGAGCGCATGGCGGGCCACCACGTGCGCGGTCCCGCCACCCTTCGCCCAGGCGGTGCGGATGTAGGGCGAGCCCAGCACGTCGACGAGCGACGCGCGGAGGAAGCGGGCCAAGGTGGCGGCGATCGGCAGCGACAGGGCGAGGCCCGGGATGATCAGGTGGCGGAACCACTCCCACACCCCCTCCGAAGCGGGCGAGTAGCCGACCGCCGGGAACCACGACCTGTTGATCGAGAAGCTGAGGACGAGGAGCATCGCCACCCAGAAGCTCGGGATGGCGAGACCGAGGCTGGCCGCGCCGAGACCGAGCCGGTCATAGAGCGTGCCGGGCCGCAGCCCGCCGATCAGGCCCGCCGGGACCCCGAGGAGCAAGGCGAAGAACAGGCCGACCACGGCGATGGAGATCGTCCGCGGCAGGCGCTCCCACAGCAGTGCGCTCACCGATCTCCCGCCCAGCTCGACGCCGTCGTCGGTGTCTCGCGACTCCACGTTGACGAGCGACTGGCCGAGGTCGAGGTGGCTGACGTCTCCCACCCAGTGCAGGTACCGCACCGCCACCGGGTCATCGAGGCGCAGCTCCTCGCGGACCTGGTCGAGCGCCTCGAACGAGGTGAGGTCCGCCCCTCCGGCTCGGACCCGGGCTGCTCGATCCGGGTCAAGCTGGAGCGACATCGCGAACACGCCGATCGAGACGAACAGCAGCAACGGGAGGAGCGACAGGAGCCGCCGGACGACGACCGACGTCATGACCTCGTCACCGTCCCGGGTCGCAGGGTCATGCGTTGACGGTCAGGAGCTCGAAGCGCGTACCGGCGATCGTCTGGCGGTTCCTCTCGGGGGTCATGCCCCCGACGACGTCCTCGTTCCACCCCACGTAGGTGGGGATCCAGGCGATGAAGAGCCAGCGAGCGTCCTCCAGGACGAGCTTGCTCGCCTCCTGCCACGTCTCGATGGCCTCGGGGTCGTCGGGCGCGAGGCCCACGAGGTCGCCGCCCAGGCGCTGGAGGTCCGGGTCGCTGAACGGGCAGGCGTTGGCCGTGCCGCCGTCGACCATGTAGCGGGTCAGCTTCTGCGTGCCGGACCGGCTGTTGGTCAACACCGTGGCGTCCTCACGAGGGGCGAAGGGCGCCGTCTGGGCCGCGAGGAAGTCGGCCGTGATGTCGTCCGTCTGCACGACCTCGACGTCGAGCCCGATGTCGGCCCACTGGTCCTTGAGGATCAGGGAGGTCGGCTCCGCGGCGGCCACCGTGCTCACCGCGAGGATCCCGACGCGCGTCCCCTCGGGCACGCCCGCGTCCTCGAGCAGGTCCCGCGCCTTGTCCGGATCGTACGGGTAGCGGTCGGCCAGGTCGGCGTCGTACTCCGGCGACGACTCTGGCCAGAGCTGGTTCATCACCTCGCCGTCGCCGCCGAACAGGGCGTCGAGGATCTGCTGCCGGTCCGTGCCGTACATGATCGCCTGACGCACCCGAACGTCGTCCCAGAAGTGGCCGTCGGCCATGCACATCTGCATGTGCAGGAAGTTCGTGTCGTCCGGTCGGACCAGCTGTGCGATCTCGTCGTGGCTCTCCAGGGCGGCGGCCGAGCCCGCGTCGCTGACCTCCGGCGCGAAGTCGATGTCACCGGAGAGCAGGGCGTTCACCTGGGCGGTGCCGCGGTTGACGTTGATGAACTCGATGCCCTTGAGCCCGATGTTGTCGGCGTCGAAGTGCTCGTCGAAGCGCCCGAGAACGAGGCGTTGGCCGGGCTCGTAGGAGACGAACTTGAACGGCCCCGTGCCGATCGGGCGCGCTTCCTGGTCGGCCCCGGCCCCGGCCGGGATGATGAAGAACTCGCGTCCGACCAGCAGCTCGTACAGCGCGCCGAGCCCGGGGGCGTCCAGGGTGACGCGGAAGGTCCGCTCGTTGACGACGTCCACTGAGGCGACGCTCTGGATGGCGGCGTTCAGCGCGTTGTCGCCGTCCTCGCTGGCCTTCCGGGCGGATTCGATCGACGCCTTGGCGTCCGCTGCGGTCACCGGACGCCCGTCGTGGAACAGCGCGTCCGAACGGATCGTGATGGTGACGGTCTTCGGGTCGTTGATCTCGAAGGACTCGGCCAGGTACGGCTCGTACGCCTTCGTCTCGGTGTCGTACCGGACCAACGGGGAGTTGAGCTGGTAGTGGATCTCGCCCTGGGAGTTGTTGTAGGCGAAGCGGTAGTCGAGCTTCAGCAGCTCGCTCGGGATGTTGAGCCCGACCTTGAGCACACCGTTCGGGTCGGCGACCGCAGCCTGGTCCGGTCCATCGGCGGAGTCGTCGTCACCACCACACGCGGCGGCGAGCACCACCAGCGTGACGAGCAGCGCGAGCGCACGCCACACGCCGCTCCGTCGCCGGTGCACCGTCGTCGCCCCGTCCCGTCCCGCATCGCGGCATTGCTCGGTCACCATCGCACGCTCCCCCCTTCGGACTACCAACCATATGATGCTCATAGTTAACCGAAGGGTCAAGCGATTCCAGTACTACCATTAGCCTGGTTTCCCGGGGGCGGGCGCGCTCGCTCATCCGAACTCGTCGTCCGAGCCCAGGAGCAGTGAGCATGCGAAATGGCCGTCCGCCGAAGTTCGCCCATGTCGTGGCGCAGCGGATCGTGGCAGAGATCCTCGACAACGAGTTGACCCCGGGCGACATGCTGCCGCCGGAGCGCGTCATGCTCGAGCGCTACGACGTGAGCCGTGGGGTGCTCCGGGAAGCCCTTCGCTACCTCGAGATGCAAGAGGTGATCAGGGTGCGCCCGGGACCCGGCGGGGGCCCGATGGTCACCGCCCCCGATTCGCAGTCGCTGGCCATCACCCTCAGCCTGCTGCTCGCCATCGACCGGACCGCCTTCGGGTCCGTGCTCGAAGCCAGAGAGACCCTCGAGCCGACCATGGCGGCGCTCGCCGCGGAGCGGGCGACGCCCGAACAGCTCGCAGAGCTCGAGCAGATCGTTGCCGAGACGAGGGAGGCGGTCGCGGACCTGGCCGCCTTCCTCCGGCTGAGCCGGGCGTTCCACGACGCGATCGCAGGGGCGGTGAACAACTCCGTGTTCGAGCTCCTCGGACGGGCCCTGCACCTTGTGATGGCCAGCTCGGCCGGCGACCGGGAGTACTCGGTCCGACGCCGTCGGGAGGTGGCCAAGGTGCACGCCGACGTGTTCGAGGCGATCCGCGACCGCGATCCGGACCGCGCCGACGCGATGATGCGACACGACCTCACCCGCACCTACCACCACCTGACACGCGCGAACACGGGCCTGCTTGAACGCCGCATGACCTGGAGGGACATTCACCAGTAGCCGCTGGCCGAAGGTACCGCCGTCCACAGACAGCGAGCCGTCTGCCAACTCGAGCTAACGCCGACCTCATGGCCCGAGGCGGCGCCTACGCCAGGCTCTTCGCCTCCTGGGCGGCGGGGGTCGACCGCTCGGCGGCCACCTCCGGCGACGGGGCCCTGCCCGCCCCCTGACGGCTGCGTTCCCGGCTCTCGGCCCACGTGAGGCCCAGGTCCACGTCGACGTCGTGCGGGAGACCGAGGATGCGCTCGGCGATGATGTTGCGCAGCACCTCGGAGGTGCCCCCGCCCACCGTCAGGGCCGGGCTGAACAGGAACCCGTTGGCCCACGGCTCCCACACCGGGTCCTGATCAGCGGCCAGCATCCCGGTGGCCCCCATCAGGTCCTTGGCGAGGGTGAACACGGTCTTGCCGTGCGGATCCTTCAGCGCCTTGCGCAGCGAGGCATCGGGACCGGGCTTCTTGTTCACCTTGGCCGAGATCTGGCGCAGCTGGTGGTAGCGCATGATCTCCCCTTCGATGTAGCCGGCGACCAGTCGCTGCCGCAGCGGCGCCGGTAGCCCGTCGCCGCGAGAGCGGACGAGCTCGACCAGGTCGCGGACGGTCGGGCCGTGCCCCCACTGGAGGCCGTCCCGGGAGAGCGACACCCGCTCGTTGGCCAGCGTCTCCTTGGCCATCGCCCACCCACCGTGGAGCGACCCGATCAAGTTCTCGGCCGACACGGCCACGTCGGTGAAGAACACCTCGCAGAACCCGGCGTCGCCGAAGGTGCCGACCATGTTGCGCAGCGGCCGGATCTCGATGCCCGGCAGGTCCATCGGGACGATGAAGTAGGAGATGCCCGTGTACTTCGACGTGTCGACGTCGGTGCGGGCGATCAGGATCCCGAACTTCGCCACCTGCGCCAAGGACGTCCAGACCTTCTGGCCGTTCACCACGAAGACGTCGCCGTCGCGCACCGCTCGGGTCGAGAGGCTCGCCAGGTCGGAGCCCGCCTCGGGCTCGCTGAAGAGCTGGCACCACATCTCCTCGCCGCGCAGCATCGGCGGGAGGTAGCGGGCCTTCTGCTCCTCGGTGCCGTGGACCACGATGACCGGGCCGCAGTGGCCGATGCCGATCGGGTTCATGGGCTTGGTGACGCCGGCCCGCCTCAGCTCGTCGTCGACGATGAGCTGCAGCTCGGGCTCCGCGTCGAGGCCCCACGGCTCGGGCCAGTGGGTGGTCACGTAGCCCGCCTCGACCAGCTGGGCGGGGGTGGGATCGGGGTGCCCGGCCAACCAGACCCGCACCTGCAGCCGTCGGGGGTCGTCGTCGCTCGGGAGGTCCATGTCCACCCCTCAAGTAGAACACGTTCTCGCAGAGCCCATCGACTCCGACTGAAACGCGTTCTACCCTGCCCCGGGTGAGCGACACGACGGGGTTCTGGAGGCTGGCCGAGGAAGGCCCGGGACGACTGGCGGTGATCGACCCCGACGGGCGCGAGATCACCTACGGGGACCTGCACGCCGAGGCCAACCGCCTGGTGCACGGCCTGCGGGCCCTCGGCCTGCAGGCGGGAGACGGGGTCGCCACGGTGCTGCCGAACAGCATCGAGATGCTGGCGCTGTACTTCGCCGTCACCCAGGCCGGCTTGTACCTCACCCCGATCAACCACCACCTGGTCGGTCCCGAGATCGCCTACATCGTGGACGACTGCGAGGCCGGCGCCCTCGTCGTCCACGAGCGCTTCAGCGAGGCCTGCCAGGTGGCGGCGGACGCCATCGGCCTACCGGCGGATCGGCGCTTCAGTGTGGGTGAGGTGCCGGGGTTCCGCACGTGGGCCGACCTCACCGACGGCCAGCCCTCCACGCCGCCCGACGACCGGGCCGCCGGCGCGGCCATGCACTACACGTCGGGGACGACCGGGAAGCCGAAGGGGGTCCGCCGGAAGCTGTCCGGCGGAGACCCCGACGTCGCCGCGGCCGGGGGCGGGTTCCTGCTCCGGCTCTTCGGCACCCAGGCCCACGACGGCAACGTCCACGTCTGCGGCTCACCGCTGTATCACACCGCGGTCTTGGCCTTCGCCTCGGGCTCGCTGCACCTCGGGCACCCGGTCGTGCTGATGGACCGGTGGACCCCCGAGAGCATGCTCGGGCTGATCGAGCGCTACCGGGTCACCCACAGCCACATGGTCCCGACGCAGTTCCACCGCCTGCTCGCCCTCCCCGAGGAGGTGCGGGCCCGGTACGACGTGTCGAGCCTGCGGTCCATGGTCCACGCCGCCGCCCCGTGCCCCGTGGAGATCAAGCAGCGAATGCTCGACTGGTGGGGGCCGGTCGTCTACGAGTACTACGCCGCCACCGAGGGCGGCGGCACGGTGGTCACCCCCGAGCAGTGGCTCGAGCGCCCCGGCACGGTGGGCCTCCCCTGGCCGACGAGCGAGATCCGGATCCTCGACGACGCTGGCCAGGACGTCCCCACAGGCGAGATCGGCACCGTGTACATGAAGCTCGGGCAGGGAGACTTCGAGTACTTCAAGGACCGCGGCAAGACCGACGCCAACCGCACGGCCGGGTTCTTCACCGTCGGCGACATCGGCTACCTGGACGAGGGCGGCTACCTGTTCCTCTGCGACCGCAAGTCCGACATGATCATCTCGGGCGGCGTGAACATCTACCCGGCCGAGATCGAAGGCGCGCTGCTGACCCATCCCGACGTGGCCGACGCCGCCGTGTTCGGGATCCCCCACGACGACTGGGGCGAGGAGATCAAGGCGGTCGTCGAGCCCGCCCCCGGCGTCGAGGGCGACGACGCGCTGACCGAGCGGCTCCTCGCCCACTGCGCCGAGCGGCTGGCCAGGTTCAAGCTGCCCAAGTCCGTCGACTACACCGACGAGATGCCGCGCGACCCGAACGGCAAGCTCTACAAGCGCAAGCTGCGCGACCCGTACTGGGAGGGCCGCACGCTCGCCATCTAGAGCCGCGCCGACCGCGTGCCGTTCCCCCGCGAACGGGTCGCCTCGACCTGCTGCTCGTAGGGGGTGATCAGCACGCGGGCGGCCCGTTCGAGCTCGGTGGTCACCGACGCGAAGTCGCGCCGGCCGTTGGCCCACGAAACGAGGGTGGAGTACCAGACATGCCCGATGGCGGCGAGGATGTCGGCGCGGACCTCGGGATCGAGGTCGACCAGGATGGCGTCGCCCATGGAGGCGATCTGGCGCTGCACGTCGGCCCCGCTCTCGCGCACGCCGGCGTCGGCGGACGAGAGGGCTCGGACGAGCGCCTCGCTCAGCTTCGGCTGGCGCTCCATCGCCCGGCAGGCCCGGCTCAGGACGTCGACCATCTGCTCGACTCGGGTCTCGCCGCGCGGCGGCGACTGCGCCACCCGCCCGCGGAGCCGGGCCGTCCACTCGGTCATGGCCGCCGCCAGCAGGTCGTCCTTCGACGAGAAGTACCGGTAGATCGTGGCCAGGGCGACGTTGGCCGTGATGGACACGTCGCGCATGTGCACAGCGCCGTAGCCGCCCTCGGCCCCCAGCTCGAAGGCGGCGTCGATGAGCCGGCGCCGACGGTCCTGCTGCTCGGGGGACAGCTCGGGGGACAGCTCGGAGGTGGTGTCGTCGGCCATCGTCACGCCTCGAATCTACGGGAGGTCCCGGAAGGGCCGGTCCTTGTCCATGGCTCGCTACCTCCCCTTGAACTGCGGTGTGCGCTTCTCCATGAAGGCCTTGGGGCCTTCCTTGGCGTCGTCGCTCTTGAACACGTCCATCCCGATCTCCGAGTCGATCCGCATGGCCTCCCGCTCCGGCGTCGCCTCGGTGGCGCGCAGCGCCCGAAGCACCGCCTGCACCGCGACGGGGCCGTTGGCGGCGATGGCGGCCGCCACCTCTCGGGCCCGGTCCAGCGCAGTCCCGTCGGGGACGACCTCGCCGATCAGCCCGATCTCCTTGGCCTCCGGGGCGAAGACGTGCCGGCCCGTCAGGAGCATGTCCGCGGCGACGGTGTAGGGGATCTGACGGCGCAGCCGCACCACCGACCCTCCGAGCGGGTAGAGCCCCCAGCGGACCTCGGACACGCCGAAGCGGGCGCTCTCGCCGGCGATGCGGACGTCGGTGCCCTGGAGGATCTCGGTGCCGCCCGCCACCGCCGCGCCCTCGACGGCGGCGATGAGCGGCTTCTCGAGGAGGAAGCCCTTGAGCAGCGGCTTGATCACGCCGCTCGACAGGTCGGAGGTCCCCTCGGATCGCTCGAAGGCGTCGCCGGGGTGCGACTGCGTCATGGCGGCGAGGTCGGCGCCGGCGCAGAACGACCCACCGGCGCCCGTGAGGATGGCGACGCGGATGTCGGGGTTGGCGTTGACCTCGTCCCACGCCTCGCCCATGGCCTGCATCATCGACGGGGACAGCGCGTTGCGTCGCTCGGGCCGGTTCATCGTCAGGATCAGCGCGTGGCCGTCCCGCTCGACGAGCAGGTGCTCATCGGCCGGGGTCTCGGTGGCGGTCACGGCTTCGTGTCCCGGAGGACCCACATGGCGAAGTACTGGGCGGCGCCGCCGTAGGCGTGCCCCACTGCGGTGTGGACGTCGGCGACCTGGTGCGCGCCGGCGGTGCCCCGCACCTGCATCGCCGCCTCGGCGAAGCGCAGCATGCCGCTGGCACCGATCGGGTTGGACGACAGGACGCCGCCCGAGGGGTTCACCGGCAGCTTCCCGCCGATCTCGGTCGCACCGTCCTCGGTGAGCTTCCAACCCTCGCCGGGCGGCACGAAGCCGAGGTTCTCCATCCACATCGGCTCGTACCAGCTGAACGGCACGTAGCACTCCACCACGTCCACCTCCTCGAGGGGGTTGGTGATCCCGGCCTGGCGGTACACGTCGGCCGCGCAGTCCTGGCCGCCGCGAGGGTTCACCGGGTCGCGACCCGGGAACTGGCCGAGCTCGCTGCGCACCGCGGTGCCGTGCACCCAGGCCGGCGGCTTCGAGGCGGCATCGCCGCCGGCCTCGTCGGTCAGGACCATCGCGCAGGCCCCGTCGGAGGCCGGGCAGCTCTCCAGGCGGCGGACCGGGTCCCACACCATCGGCGAGTCGCGCACCATCTCCAGGTCGATGTCCGGGACCTTGAGGTGGGCATAGGGGTTCTTCAGCGCGTTCTTGCGGTCCTTGACCGCCACCATCCACCCGACGTACTCGGGGGCGTTCGAGCGGGCGATGTAGGCGCGGATGTGGGGCGCGAAGTAGCCGCCGGCTCCCACGCCGCCGCTCCGACCGCCGCCGAGGGCCCAGGTGGTGTCGCCCTCCGACTGCTTCTCGAAGGCCAGCGTGAGGACCCGCCGGCGGACACCCGACTCGACGAGGTGCGTGGCGACGATGGCCGTGGAGCCGCCGACGCTGCCCGCGGTGTGGACCCGCATGATCGGCTTGCCCGCGGCGCCCAGCGCGTCGGCCAGGTACAGCTCGGGCATCATCACGCCCTCGAAGGAGTCGGGGGCGGTGCCGATCACGACGGCGTCGATGTCGGACCAGGTCATCTCGGCGTCGTCGAGCGCTCGCTGACCCGCCTCCCGGAGCAGCCCCGCGAGGGACACGTCATCGCGCACCTTGGTGTGGTGCGTCTGCCCGACGCCCACCACCGCGCAGCGCTCGGCCATCAGCGGTCTCCTTCCAGGACGCAGACGAGGTTCTGCTGCAGGCACGGCCCCGAGGTGGCGTGCCCGAGCGTGCGGGTGCGGCCGTGCTCGTGGATCTGGCGGAAGGCCTCGCCGATGCGGATCAGCCCGGTGACCATGAGCGGGTTGGCGGCCAGCGCGCCGCCGGAGGGGTTGACCTCGACGTCGCCGGCCAGGTCGAGGGCATCGCGCAGGATGAGCTCCTCGTGGCTGAAGGTGGCGCTCAGCTCGGCCACCTCGACCGGGGCGTCACCGACGCCCACGTGCTCAGCGGCCAGTCGGGTCGACCGGCTGGTGGTCAGGTCGCGCACGCCGGGGTAGTGGGGCTCGATGCGGTGGTCGATGCCGCGGATCCACGCCGGGCGCTCGCACACCTCGCGGGCCCGGTCCCCGGCGACCAGCACCATGGCGGCGGCGGCGTCGGAGACGGGCGGGCAGTCACCGGCCCGCAGAGGGGCGACGACGTAGGGCTCGGCGGACATCGCCTCGGCGGTGACGTCGCCCGCCACCTGGGCCATGGGGTTGCCGGTCGCAGCCCGCCGGCTGCGGGCGGCCACCTCGGCCAGGTCGGCCTCGGTCACCTTGCCCGTGTCGAGCAGCGCCCGGGCCTGGAGCGCGGCCAGCGACACGTGGTCGGCCCACAGCGGCATCAGGTAGTAGGGGTCGTTCTGCAGGCAGAGCACCTCGCGCATGTCGCCGCGGGAGGAGATGCCCGACGAGAACACCAGCGCCGTGTCGACGTCCCCGTGCTGCAGCCGCACCCAGGCCTCGTACAGCGCCCAGGCACCGTCCATCTCCACGTGGCTCTCGGAGATGGGGGGCCAGGCGCCGGTGGCCTCGAGGTTGCCGACGAAGGCGAAGCTGGCCCCGGCCAGGTAGTCCGCGCTGCCCGAGCAGGTGAAGCCGATGTCCCTGCGGGGGATCCCGGAGCGCTCGATGGCCTCCGCGATCACGGGGAAGAGGAGCTGGGACTCGGTCTCGGTGACGCCGTGGGTGGAGGGCGTCTGCGCGAAGGAGACGATGGCGACGTCGCGGGCCATCAGAGCACGTGCTCCGCGAACTCGTCGGCCGCCACGTCGGGCTCACCCGTGGGCCGCCAGCCCCGGAGGGCGTTCCCGAAGCCGTAGCCACGATCACCCGGATCGCCGGCCCGCTCATCCTCGGGGGCCCACACCGCCTCCACCCGCATCCCCATGCGGATCTTGTCGAGGGGGATGTCGGAGAGGCGCTGCTGGCCGACCGTGCCGTCCGCGCCGTCGATCAGGATGCTGGCCAGCGCGTAGTCCTCCCGCTCCTTCTGCCCGTGGTACTGGATCGGCGTCAGGATCGTGAACGAGGTGACGGTGCCGCGGTCGGGCAGCGGGGCCTCGTCCCGTTCGCCCATGGCGACGGTGCACATCGGGCAGAAGGCCCGGGTCGGCACGTACACCAGCCCGCACCGGGGGCAGCGGCTCCCCACGATCTGCCCGCCTCGCAGCTGCTCGCCGAACCGCGCGGCCAGGGGGCTGACGTGCACCTTGTAGTCGAGCGCGATGTGCTGCTTCATGAAGCGGACCGGCCCTCCCTCCTCCTGCGGCGCCTCCGCCATCAGCGGCCCTCCGGTTCGAAGCAGGCGATGTCGCGGATGTGGCCCTCGCGCGCCTCGGCCCACCGGATCTGCACGCGCATCCCGGTCGACACGGCGTCGGCGCTGTCCGCGTCGAGCGCGTGCACCAGCGAGGTGTCCGCACCGTCGAGCTGCACCAGCACCCAGGCGAAGGGTCGGTCCAGGGGGTGCTTGCGCAGCGGTTCGTCGACCCACGCCCAGGTGGTGACCACCCCGGCCGACCCCACCTCGACGAGCTCGTCGACGGCGTCACCCGTCTCCGGGTCGTACTCGAGGGGCGGGACGACCACCCGCCCACCGGGGGTCCGGCTGCCGAGGACCTGCTGGTCGCGCAGGCCGGTGAGGAAGGCTCCGACCACCGGGCCGACACTTCGTCGGTACGGCAGCTCGAGCGTGTAGATGGACTCCCCCGAGGTCATCGGCGCAGTAGAACACATTCTACCTGCGGCCGCCAGCACGCCGGATTGCCCTGAACCTGCGGGCTCCGTTGCCCCTCTTCCGAGAACGTGTTCTACTGCCCGACATGGCCTTCAACCTCGCCGACTTCATCGAGCACACGGTCGACGTCGTGCCCGATCGGACGGCGCTGATCTGCGGCGATCGGCGGCGGACCTTCCGGGAGCTCGAGGAGCGGGCGAACCGGCTGGCCCACCACCTGGCCGAACAGGGGGTCGGTCGCAACGACCACGTCGCCCTCTACTCGTACAACAGCCTCGAGTACGTCGAGACGATGCTGGCGGCGTTCAAACTGCGGGCCGTCCCGATCAACGTCAACTACCGGTACGTCGAGGACGAGCTGGTGTACCTGCTCGAGAACAGCGACTCGGTCGCCGTCGTCCACCAGGCCCAGTTCTCGCCGCTCGTGGACGCGGTGCGGCCCCGGCTACGACAGCTGCGCCACGCGCTGGTGGTCGACGACGGCAGCGGCACCGCCCCCAGCGCCGAGTCCTGGTCGTACGAGGAGGCCCTGGCCGCCGCCGCCCCCGAGCGGGACTTCCCGCCCCGCTCCGACGACGACATCTACATCCTCTACACCGGCGGCACCACCGGGTACCCCAAGGGCGTCGTGTGGCGGCACGAGGACGTGTGGCGGGTCCTGGGTGGCGGCATCGACTTCATGACCGGCGAGCGCATCGAGGACGAGCACCAGATGTCGCGGCTGGCCGGGGAGACCGAGCCCGGGGTCGGCCTGGTGCTGGCCCCGCTCATGCACGGCGCCGCGCAGTGGGGCACGATCGGTGGCCTCGTCAGGGGCACCACGTCCGTCCTGCTCCCCCACTTCGACGCCGGCGCCGTCTGGCAGAACATCGAGACCTACAGGATCGCCACCCTCGCCATCACCGGCGACGCGATGGCCCGTCCGCTGATCGACGCCCTCCGCGCCCACCCCTACGACACCTCGTCGCTGGTGGCCGTCAGCTCCACGGCGGCCGTGTTCTCACCGGTGGTGAAGGACCAGCTCTTCGAGCTGCTCCCCGACCTGTTCATCAGCGAGGCGGTCGGGTCCTCCGAGAGCGGGTTCAACGGGATGCGCCTCGTCGACAAGGACAACACCACCATGGCCGGCGGGGGCCTCATCAACGTCGACCGCGGGCCCGACACGATCGTCATCGACGAGCAGAACCAGCCCGTGGAGCCGGGTGAGGTCGGCCGGATGGCCCGGGGCGGCAACGTGCCCCTCGAGTACTACAAGGATCCGGAGAAGAGCGCCGCGACCTTCATCACCGTCGACGGGAAGCGCCACTCGGTGCCCGGCGACTTCGCCCGCCTGGAGCTCGACGGCACGATGACGCTGCTCGGGCGGGGCAGCCAGTGCATCAACTCGGGCGGCGAGAAGATCTACCCCGAGGAGGTGGAGTCGGCCCTGAAGGCCCACCCCTCCGTGTTCGATGCCCTCGTCGTCGGCGTCCCCGACGAGCGCTGGGGCCAGCGGGTCGCCGCCATCGTCGAACCCCGGCCCGGCGCCGCGCCCACGCTCGACGAGCTGACCGAGCACTGCCGCACGAAGGTGGCCCGCTACAAGGTGCCCCGCGAGCTCCACCTCGTGGACGCCATGCCCCGCCACCCCAGCGGCAAGCCCGACTACCGCCGGGCCAAGGCGATCGCCGAGGACCACCCCGTCACCGACCACCCCGCCGCCACCGCCCAGGAGGCCAAGGCATGAAGAACCGCCTGACCGAGATGTTCGGGATCGAGTACCCGCTGTTCGCGTTCAGCCACTGCCGGGACGTCGTCGCCGCCGTGACCAACGCCGGCGGCATGGGCGTGCTCGGGGCCCTGGCCTTCTCCCCCGAGCAACTCGAGCTGGAGCTGAGGTGGATCGACGAGCACGTCGGCGGCAAGCCCTACGGCGTGGACGTCGTCATGCCGGTCAAGACCGTCGACCGTGACGCCGGCATCGCCGACACCAGCGACATCGGCGCCAAGCTCCGGGAGTACATCAGCCAGGAGCACTGGGACTACGTCGACAAGATCCTGGCCGACCACGGCGTCACGCCCGTCCCCGAGGCCGAGCTGGAGTCCGGCGCCGGCATGGGTGCCGGTGTGCTCGGCTGGACCGAGGCCACGGGCAGCCCGCAGATCGAGATCGCCCTCTCGCACGACATCGCGCTGCTCGCCTCCGCCCTCGGCCCGCCGCCCAAGGCGGCCATCGACCAGGCCCACGAGCAGGGCGTGAAGGTGGCCGCGCTCATCGGCCGGGCCGAGCAGGCCGTCCGGGACGTGCAGCAGGGCGTGGACATCATCATCGCCCAGGGCTACGAGGCCGGCGGGCACACCGGCGAGGTCGCCACCATGGTGCTCATCCCCGACGTCGTCGACGCCGTCGCCCCGGTGCCCGTGCTGGCCGCCGGGGGCATCGGCAGCGGCCGCCAGATGGCGGCGGCCATGGCGCTCGGCGCCGACGGCGTCTGGACCGGATCGATCTGGCTGACCGTCTCCGAGAACACCCAGGGCGGGGTGGTGACCGACAAGCTGCTGGCCGCCATGTCGACGGACACGGTCCGGTCCCGCGCCTTCACCGGCAAGCCGGCCCGCCAGCTGCGGACGGCGTGGACCGACGCCTGGGAGGCCCCGGAGTCGCCGGGCACGCTGCCGATGCCGCTCCAGTTCATGCTCAACGCCTACGCCAACCGGAAGATGGGCTCGAACCCGCCCCGCGAGCTGGTGGGCATGCCGGTCGG